>NZ_JBISWJ010000006.1:0-16262 GCF_044462225.1 Kocuria kalidii
CGTGGCGCACCGGGGCGTCGTGGTGTTGGGGCCGCGCCCGGTCCTCGCCTATCCTGGACGAGGATTCCCGTACCCCGACCCGAGGACTGATTCATGGCGCGCATCGGCGAGACCGCGGACCTGCTCAAGTGCTCCTTCTGCGGCAAGAGCCAGAAGCAGGTCCGCAAGCTCATCGCGGGCCCGCGCGTCTACATCTGCGACGAGTGCATCGAGCTGTGCAACGAGATCATCGAGGAGGAGCTGAGCGAGGTCAAGGACCTCGAGCAGCAGGAGCTCCCCACACCCCACGAGATCTACCAACACCTGCACCAGTACGTCATCGGCCAGGAGACCGCCAAGCGCGCACTGGCCGTCGCGGTGTACAACCACTACAAGCGGGTCCGGGCCGGTGAGAACGGCAAGCCCCTGTCCCTGGCCACGGCGGCCGGCGACGAGGACGTCGAGATCGCCAAGTCCAACATCCTGCTTGTCGGGCCCACCGGCTCGGGCAAGACGTACCTGGCGCAGTCGCTGGCCCGCAAGCTCGACGTCCCCTTCGCGGTCGCCGACGCCACGTCCCTGACCGAGGCCGGCTACGTGGGCGAGGACGTCGAGAACATCCTGCTCAAGCTCATCCAGGCCGCGGACTACGACGTCAAGCGGGCCGAGACGGGCATCATCTACATCGACGAGATCGACAAGATCTCGCGCAAGTCCGAGAACCCCTCGATCACCCGCGACGTCTCGGGCGAGGGCGTGCAGCAGGCGCTGCTGAAGATCCTCGAGGGAACCGTGGCCTCGGTGCCCCCGCAGGGCGGCCGCAAGCACCCCCAGCAGGAGTTCATCCAGATCGACACCACGAACGTCCTCTTCGTCGTCGCCGGCGCGTTCGCCGGGCTCGAGGACATCGTGGGCTCCCGGGCCGGGCGCACCAGCATCGGCTTCGGCGCGGAGCTGCGCCGGAGCGGGCCGCGGGACGAGGTGATGGCCGACGTCATGCCGGAGGACCTGCTGAAGTTCGGCCTGATCCCCGAGCTCATCGGCCGGCTGCCGGTGGTGACCACCCTGCGCGAGCTGACGGTCCCCGACCTCACCCGCATCCTCACGGAGCCGCGCAACGCGCTCGTGAAGCAGTACAAGAAGATGTTCCAGCTGGACGGCGTCGAGCTGACGTTCGACCCCGAGGCGCTGACCGCCGTCGCCGAGCTCGCGATCCAGCGGGGCACGGGCGCCCGCGGGCTGCGCGCCATCCTCGAGGACGTGCTGCAGCCGGTGATGTTCGAGCTGCCCAGCCGGGACGACATCGCCGCCGTGCTGGTCACGGCGGAGGCCGTGGCCAAGGAGGCCGAGCCGGAGGTCATCACGCACGAGATGATCCGCGAGGAGCAGAGCCGGAACAAAACCGCCTGAGCCGTGGCTTCTACCCGGTGACGTGTCCGCCACCCCGGCGGACGCCCGTAGGAGAGGAAGCTGATGACGGACAAGGTGGAGTTCTGGTTCGACCCCCTGTGCCCCTGGGCCTGGATGACCTCCCGCTGGATGGAGGACGTCGAGCGCCTGCGCGACGTCGAGGTGGACTGGCGGATCATCTCGCTGGGCATCCTCAACGAGGACAACGCGGACAACCACCACCACGGCCACGTCGAGTCGATGTGGCTCGTGCGCGTGGTCGAGGCGGCGTCCCGGGCCCACGGCGGCGAGTACCGCAAGAAGCTCTACGACGCCATGGGCACCCGTCGGCACCCCGGGGGCGTGGAGGACCTGGAGCGGATCATCACCGAGTCGCTCGAGGAGGTCGGCCTGCCCGCGGAGCTCGCCGCGGCCAAGGACTCCACGGAGTTCGACGACGCGCTGCGCGCCTCCACCGAGGCCGCCCAGGCGGTCGCCGGGGAGGACATCGGGACCCCGTGCATCGCGGTCAACGGCGTGGGCTTCTTCGGCCCCGTCTTCACCCCGGCGCCGAAGGGCGACGAGGCCGCGCGGGTCTGGGACGGGGCGCTGGCCCTGGCCTCCTACCCGGGCTTCTACGAGCTCAAGCGGGGCCGCGAGAAGGGCCCGGACTTCTCCTGACCCGTCCCGGGACGGATCCGGAGCACCGCGGACGGCTAGCGGGCGGGCTCCTCGGCGGGGGCCAGTTCGACGTCGCGCACGCTCATGCCCTCCTCAGCGGCCACGAGGGTGAGCTCCGCAGCGTTGCCGGCCGCCTTCAGGTCGCCCAGTCCCGCCTCGAGGCGGGCGACGTCCTGGGCGGGGGCCGTGATGGTCGCCGAGCGCACCTCGGTGCGCTGCTTGACCTTCGCCTCGGACTTCGCCTTGCGCAGCCCGGACAGCGCCTCGCCGACGGTGGTGAGGACCTCCGGGTCGGCGTCGGTCACGGCGTCGGCGAAGCCCTCCACACCCGGCCAGTCGGCACGGTGCACGGACCCGGAGCGCCACCACGACCAGACCTCGTCCGTGGCGAACGGCAGGACGGGGGCGAACAGGCGCAGCAGCGCGTCGAGGGTCGTGGCGAGCGCGGCGTGCACGGACGCCTGCGCCGCGTCGCCGCGGGCACCGTAGGCACGGTCCTTCACGAGCTCCACGTAGTCGTCCGTGAAGGTCCAGAAGAACTGCTCGGTCAGCTGCAGGGCGCGGGCGTACTCGTAGTCCTGGAACGCCCGGGTGGCGCGGTCCACGACCGTGGCCAGCTGGGCGAGCAGCGCCCGGTCGACGGCGTCGGTCACGACGTCCGCCGACGCCCCGGCGCCGAGCACGGAGGCCTCCGTGACCCCCTGGGCCAGGACGAACTTCGAGGCGTTGAGCAGCTTGATGGCCAGTCGGCGGCCGATCTTCATCTGCCCCTCGTCGTAGGCGGTGTCCGCGCCGAGGCGGGCGGACGCGGCCCAGTACCGCACGGCGTCGGCGCCGTAGGTCTCGAGCACCTCCGTGGGCACCACCACGTTGCCCTTGGACTTGGACATCTTCTTCCGGTCCGGGTCGAGGATCCACCCGGAGAGCGCGGTGTTGGTCCAGGGCACCGTGCCGGCCAGCGACTCCGAGCGCACGACCGTCGAGAAGAGCCAGGTGCGGATGATGTCGTGCCCCTGGGGGCGGAGGTCCATCGGGAAGGTGTTGGCGTGCAGCTTCTCGTCGAACGCCCAACCGGTGGCGATCTGGGGCGTCAGGGAGGACGTGGCCCAGGTGTCGAGCACGTCCGGGTCGCCGGTGAAGCCGTGCGGCCGGTCCCGCTGGGACTCGTCGAAGCCGGGGGCGGGCTCGGCGGCCGGGTCCACCGGCAGCTGGTCGTGGCCGGGCAGGAGGGGGGCGTCGTAGTCCGGGTTGCCGTCGCCGTCGAGCCGGTACCAGACCGGGAACGGCACCCCGAAGAAGCGCTGGCGGGAGATCAGCCAGTCGCCGTGCAGGCCCTCGATCCAGTTCTCGTACCGGGAGCGCATGAACGCGGGGTGCCAGTCCATCTCGCGCCCGCGTCCGAGCAGGGCCTCGCGCCGGTCGGCGTCGCGGCCGCCGTTGCGGATGTACCACTGGCGGGAGGTGACGACCTCGAGGGGCTTGTCGCCCTTCTCGTAGAAGTTCACCGGGTGCACGACCTTCTGCGGCTCGCCCTCGAGGTCGCCGGAGGCGCGGAGCAGGTCCACGACGGCCTGCTGGGCCGAGAACACCGTCTTGCCGGCCACCTCGGCGTAGCGCTCGGCAGGGGCCCCGGCGGCGATCCACTCGGGGGTCTCGCTCGCGAAGCGGCCGTCGCGGCCGACCACGGCGCGGGTCGGCAGGTCCAGCTCCCGCCACCAGGTGACGTCGGTGAGGTCGCCGAAGGTGCAGATCATCGCGATCCCGGAGCCCTTGTCCGGCTTGGCCAGCGGGTGCGCCCGGACCTCGACCTCGACGTCGAACAGCGGGGAGCGCACGGTGGTGCCGAACAGCGGCTGGTAGCGCTCGTCGTCCGGGTGGGCCACGAGGGCCACGCACGCCGGGAGCAGCTCGGGACGGGTGGTCTCGATGTGGACGGTCCCGCCGTCGGGACGGTGGAAGGCGACCCGGTGGTAGAAGCCCTCGCGCTCCCGGTCCTCGAGCTCGGCCTGGGCCACGGCGGTGCGGAAGGTCACGTCCCACAGGGTCGGTGCCTCGGCCATGTAGGCGTTGCCGGCCGCCAGGTCCTCGAGGAACGCCCGCTGGGAGACCGCCCGGGAGCGGTCGTCGATGGTGCGGTAGGTGCGGGTCCAGTCCACGGACAGGCCCAGCGTGGAGAAGAGGTGCTCGAAGACCTTCTCGTCCTCGACCGCCAGCTCCTCGCACAGCTCGATGAAGTTCTTGCGGGACACCACGTCCCAGTCGCGCTGGTTCTTCGCGGGCTTCTCCGGCGGGCGGTAGCCCTCGACGTAGGGCCGGGTGGGTTCGCAGCGCACGCCGTAGTAGTTCTGCACGCGGCGCTCGGTGGGCAGGCCGTTGTCGTCCCAGCCCAGCGGATAGAAGACGTTCTTGCCGCGCATCCGCTGGAAGCGGGCGATCACGTCCGTCTGCGTGTAGGAGAACATGTGGCCGACGTGCAGGGAGCCCGAGGCGGTCGGCGGGGGAGTGTCGATCGAGTAGACCTGCTCGCGGGTCGTGTCCTCGTCGAAGGCGAAGGTGCCCTCCTCGCGCCACTTCCGCGAGTACGTCTGCTCCAGTCCCTCCAGCGCGGGCTTGTCGGGGACGGTCACGGGGGTCGTGGCGGGCGTGGTCTCGGGTGCGGTTCCGGGCGTGTCTGTGCCCTGCGTGTTGTCAGCCATGCCGACCAGTCTCTCACGGGCCCCGGCGCAGGTGCCGACGCCCCGGTGCTTGGGCCGGACCCGGGCTGCGGCTAGCGTGGGGCCCATGACCGATCAGCAGAACCCCACCACGCACACCGGCCGGGTCGCCGTCGTCACGGGCGCGTCGACCGGCATCGGCGAGGCCACCGCGCGCGAGCTGCGCCGGAGCGGCTGGACCGTCTACGCGGTGGCCCGCCGGGCCGAACGTCTCGAAGCGCTCGCCCGGGAGACCGGGGCCGTCCCCGCGCCGTGCGACATCACCTCGGACGCCGACGTCGCCGCCCTGCGGGACCGGGTGCTCGGGGAGCAGGGCCGCGTGGACGCGCTGCTCAACATCTCCGGCGGCGCCCGCGGCACCGACCGCGTGGCGGACGCCGCCACCGAGGACTGGGACTGGATGTACCAGGTGAACGTGCTCGGCACGATGCGCCTCACGCGGGCGTTCCTCCCCGCCCTGCGCGAGAACGGCGAGGGCACCGTCCTGAACCTCACGTCCCTGGCCGCCCACCGGGCCTACGAGGGCGGCGGCGGCTACAACGCCGCGAAGTTCGCCGAGCGGGCCATGACGGAGGCGCTGCGGCTCGAGGAGGCCGAGCACAACGTGCGCGTCGTCGAGATCGCCCCGGGCCTCGTGCACACCCCGGAGTTCTCCCTCAACCGCCTCGGCGGGGACCAGGAGGCCGCGGAGCAGGTCTACGCGGGGGTGGAGAAGCCCCTCACCGCCGAGGACGTCGCCCAGGTGTGCGCCTTCGCGGTGAACCTGCCCCACCACGTGGACCTCGACACCGTGACGATCAAGCCGGTCGCCCAGGCGGCCCCGCACAAGCTGATCCGCGGCTCGTAGCTCTCCCTGGCGCGGCGGCGGACGCCGGGCCGCCGGGGCGCGCCCGGTCGCCGGCGGCGCCACTCCTCGGAGTGCTCCCGGGTGGGTTAAGCTGGGGTCGGTCATCACGGCGTCGATCCGGCCATCACCGGGGAGTCTTCGGAGGAACAGGTCCGCCCCGCCACGGGGCGCGCCCCAGTAGAACCGAACGGGTAAGCCCGTCACAGCAGTCACGAGCGGCGGCCCGCGTCCCCCGAGGGGACCGGGGCGCAAGCGAGGTGGTACCGCGTTCCGCCCCGGGCGACCGGCCGGCAGCGTCCTTGCACCCTGACCCGCACGAGCAGCACCGACGTCAGAACGAGGATGGACCCCGTGTCAGACCAGCCCGTCTACCCCAAGGCGACCACCCACCCCGAGTCCCGGGGCGTCCCCGCGGCCCCCGCGTTCCCGGCCGTCGAGGAGCGCGTCCTCGCCTACTGGGCGCAGGACCGCACGTTCCAGGCCAGCGTCGACCAGCGCGATCCCGGCCGGGACGGCTCGAACGAGTTCGTCTTCTACGACGGCCCTCCCTTCGCCAACGGCCTGCCGCACTACGGCCACCTCCTCACCGGCTACGTCAAGGACCTCGTGGCCCGCTACCAGACCCAGCGGGGCCGCCGGGTGGAGCGCCGCTTCGGCTGGGACACCCACGGCCTGCCCGCCGAGCTCGAGGCGATGAAGCAGCTGGGCATGGCGGACAAGCAGGAGATCGAGCGGATGGGCGTCGCGGCGTTCAACGACGCCTGCCGGTCCTCCGTGATGAAGTACGCCTCCGAGTGGCAGGACTACGTCACCCGCCAGGCCCGCTGGGTCGACTTCGACAACGACTACAAGACGCTCAACCCGGACTACATGGAGTCCGTCATCGGGGCGTTCAAGGCCCTCGACGACAAGGGTCTCGTGTACTCCGGCTACCGGGTCCTGCCCTACTGCTGGAAGGACGAGACCCCGCTGTCCAACCACGAGCTGCGGATGGACGACGACGTCTACCAGGACCGGCAGGACCAGACCGTCACCGTCACCTTCCCCGTGCTGGACGACGCCTCGTGGGCGGTCCGGCCCGAGCTCGCCGCCGAGCTCGCCGGGGTGGAGGCCCTCGCCTGGACCACCACGCCGTGGACGCTGCCCACCAACCAGGCGATCGCCGTGGGCCCCGACATCGTCTACGCGGTGGTCCCCGGCGCCGGCGGACTCGCAGGCCGGCGCTTCCTGGTCGCCGAGGAGCTGCTCGGCGCGTACGCGAAGGACCTGGGCTACGACGCGGCCGAGGACCCGGCGGCGGCCGCGGCCGCCGCCGTGACGGCCCGGCACCCCGGTGCCGACCTGGAGGGGCTGCGCTACCAGCGGCTCTGGGACTACTTCGCCGACGCCGAGCGCTTCGGCACCGGCACGTCCTGGCAGTTCGTCGTGGCCGACTACGTCACGACGACCGACGGCACCGGCCTCGTCCACCAGGCCCCCGCCTACGGCGAGGACGACCAGAACGTCTGCGCGCGCTACGACATCCCCGTGGTGCTCTCCCTGGACGAGTCCGGGGTCTTCTACCGGCTCTTCGAGGACGAGCGGCTCGCCCCGGGCGCGCCCCTGGCCGGCATCGCCGGGCGCAACGTCTTCGACAAGGAGGTGGCCCGCACGGTGGTCCGGGACCTCAAGGCCCAGGACCGGCTGGTCCGGCAGGCCACCTACGAGCACCCGTACCCGCACTGCTGGCGCTGCCGCAATCCGCTGATCTACCGGGCCGTGTCCTCCTGGTTCGTGGAGGTCACCCGGATCAAGGAGCGGATGGTCGAGCTCAACGGGCAGATCAACTGGATCCCCGACAACGTCAAGGACGGCCAGTTCGGCAAGTGGCTCGAGAACGCCCGCGACTGGTCGATCTCCCGCAACCGCTACTGGGGCTCGCCCATCCCGGTCTGGGAGTCCGACGACCCGGAGCACCCGCGCCGCGACGTCTACGGCTCCCTCGCGGAGCTGGAGCGCGACTTCGGCCGGCTCCCGCGCAACGACCGCGGCGAGGTGGACCTGCACCGGCCGTGGATCGACGACCTGACCCGGCCGAACCCCGACGACCCGACCGGCCGCTCCACGATGCGCCGTGTGCCCGAGGTGCTGGACGTGTGGTTCGACTCCGGGTCGATGCCCTACGCCCAGGTGCACTACCCGATGGAGAACCGGGAGTGGTTCGAGACCCACAACCCGGGCGACTTCATCGTGGAGTACATCGGCCAGACCCGCGGCTGGTTCTACACGCTGCACATCCTGGCCACCGCGCTGTTCGACCGGCCCGCGTTCCGCAACGTCATCAGCCACGGCATCGTGCTGGGCTCGGACGGGCAGAAGATGTCGAAGTCGCTGCGCAACTACCCGGACGTCAACGAGGTCCTGGACCGGGACGGCGCGGACGCGATGCGCTGGTTCCTGATGTCCAGCCCGATCCTGCGCGGCGGGAACCTGGTCGTCACCGAGCAGGGCATCCGCGACGGCGTGCGGCAGATGATGCTGCCGCTGTGGAACGTGTACCACTTCTTCGGCCTCTACACGAACGCCGCCGACGGCGGCGCCGGCTACGAGGCGGGGACCCGGCACGCGTCCGGGAACGTGATGGACCGCTTCGTGCTCGCCGCCACCGGCCGGCTCGTGACGGACGTCGAGGACGCCTTCGACCGCTACGACGTCTCCCGGGCCGCCGAGCACCTGCGCGCCTACATGGACACGCTCACCAACTGGTACGTGCGCCGCTCCCGGGACCGCTTCTTCGACGAGGACACCGTCGCGTTCGACGTGCTGTACACGTGCCTGGAGACCGTCTGCCGCGTGGCCGCCCCGCTGCTGCCCCTCGTGACGGAGGAGATCTGGCGCGGGCTGACCGCCGGGCGCTCGGTGCACCTGACCGACTGGCCGGACGCCTCGCTGTTCCCCGCCGAGGCCGACCTCGTGGCGCGCATGGAGATGACCCGCAGCATCTGCTCCAGCGGCTCCGCCCTGCGCAAGGCCCACCAGCTGCGCGTGCGCCAGCCGCTGGCCGGGATGACCGTCGTCGTCCCCGGCGGCGACGAGCTCGCGGGCACCTTCGAGCACATCGTCGCCGACGAGCTCAACCTGAAGTCCGTGACCCTGCTCGACGCCGCGGAGGCCTCCGCCGAGCAGTTCGGCATTTCCCGGCAGCTCAAGGTCAACGCCCGGGCCGCGGGCCCCCGCCTGGGCAAGGGCGTGCAGACCGTGATCAGGGCCGCGAAGTCCGGGGACTGGTCCACCGCGGAGGACGGCACCGTGACCGCCGGAGGGGTCGACCTGCGCGAGGGCGAGTACGAGCTGGAGACGGTCGTGGCCGAGGACGCCGCGGCCGGGTCCCGCGCCGTGACCGTCCTGCCCGGCGGCGGCTTCCTGGTCCTGGACACCGAGCTCACCCCGGAGCTCGAGGCCGAGGGCACCGCCCGGGACATGGTGCGGGCCGTCCAGCAGGCGCGCAAGGACGCCGACCTGCGGGTCTCCGACCGGATCCGCGCCGTCGTCACCGCCGACGAGCGCACGGTCGCCGCCCTCGAGGCCCACCGGGAGCTCGTGGCCGGCGAGACGCTGGCCACCGAGCTCGAGCTGCGGGTGGGTGAGCCCTCCGTGGACGTGGCCGTCCTCGGGACGACCAGTCCCGCCACCACCGGGGCCGGGACGGTGCAGGCATGAGCGCCCCGTTCGCGGAGGCCGGGGGCGCGACGACCGTCGAGGAGGTCTACGCCCGGCTGCTCGCGCGCGCCCCCGAGAACCGGATGGCCCCCCGCCTGGACGCCATGCGGCGGTCCATGGAGGTGCTCGGCGAGCCGCAGCGGGCCGCTCCCGTGATCCACCTGACGGGCACCAACGGCAAGACGTCGACCGCGCGGATGATCGAGTCCCTGCTGCTCGCCCACGACCTGCGGGTGGGCCGCTACACCAGCCCCCACCTCACCCGCGTCACCGAGCGGATCAGCGTGGACGGCGCGCCCGTCGACGACGAGACCTTCGTGCGCGTGTACGGCGAGATCGCCCCGTACCTCGGCTTCGTGGACGCCGAGCTGGCCGAGCGCGGCGAGCCCCGGCTCAGCTACTTCGAGACCGTCACGGCGCTCGCGTTCGCGGTGTTCGCGGACGCGCCGGTCGACGTCGTCGTCCTCGAGGTGGGCATCGGCGGCTCCTGGGACGCCACGAACGTGGCCGACGCCGTGGTGTCCGTGGTCACCCCGATCGACCTCGACCACACCGACATGCTCGGCGACACCCTCGAGGACATCGCCACCGAGAAGGCTGGGATCCTCAAGCCGGACGGCTTCCTCGTCTCGGCGGCCCAGGACCCCGAGGCCGCCGAGGTGCTCCTCGCGCGGGCCCGGGAGCTCGGGGTCCCGTTCCGCTTCGGCGGCGTCGAGTTCGGCGTGGAGGCCCGGGCCACGGCCGTGGGCGGGCAGGTGCTCAGCATCCAGGGCCTCGCCGGCCGGTACCCGGAGGTCCTGCTGCCGCTGTTCGGAGCCCACCAGGCGGAGAACGCGGCGCTGGCCGTCGCAGCCGTGGAGGCCTTCCTGGGCGGCGGCGGCAAGGAGCTCGGCCCCGAGCTGGTCCGCACGGGCCTGGGCGCCGTCGAGTCCCCGGGCCGGCTGGAGCTGGCCCGGAAGGCCCCGCCGGTCGTCCTCGACGCCGCGCACAACCCGCACGGGCTCACGGCCGCGGCATCCGCCCTCAAGGAGGCGTTCACGTTCGGCAAGCTCAACCTGGTGGTGGGCGTGCTCCGGGAGAAGGACTCCGAGGCCATGCTGCGGGTCCTGCTGGACGAGTACGAGGAGTTCAACACCGAGTTCTGGTTCACCCGATCCTCCTCGCCCCGGGCGGTCGACCCCGAGGAGCTCGTGGACCTCGCCGTGGACCTCGGCTTCCCGGAGGACGTGGTGCACGCCGCGCCCCAGCTCGACGACGCGATCACCGCGGCCGTCCAGGACGCCGCCGCACGCCCGGAGTTCGACGGCGCCGTGCTCGTCACCGGCTCGATCACCGTGGTCGGCGAGGCCCGGACCCTGCTGGGGCTGTGACCGTGGCCCGCGCCCCGCACCGACCGCCCGACCCGCAGGAGAGGAACCGACCCACGTGGCACGCATGACCAGGGCCCAGCGCGAGTGGCAGCCGGGCCGCCCCCGGCCGCGGCGCTCGATCCGCACGATGTTCGCCTCCTCCGTGCTCGTGATGGAGGCGTTCATCGCCTTCTTCGCCGCTCTCACCGCCTACGGCGTCCTCGCCCGCGACGTCGGCGACGGCGGGCGGACGGCGATCCTCGCTGGCGGGTCCGGGCTCGCCCTGCTCCTGGTGCTGGCCCCCGCGGTGCTGGGCCGGCCGTGGGGGTACGCCGTCGGGTGGGTCCTGCAGGCGGTGTTCGTGGCCACGGGCTTCGTGCTCCCCACGATGTTCTTCGTCGGCGGTCTGTCCGTGCTCGCCTGGTGGTACGCCGTGCGCACCGGGGCCCGGCTGGACCGGGAGAACGCCGTGCGCGACGCCGCCCAGGCGCAGTGGGAGCGGGAGCACCCGGACGGCTAGGCTGGGCTCCGACGTCCCAGACCCGCACCCGGAAGGATCCCCATGACCACGGAACGCACCCTCGTCCTCGTCAAGCCCGACGGCGTGGCCCGCGGCCTCACCGGCGAGGTCCTCGCCCGGATCGAGGCGAAGGGCTATCGCCTGGTCGACCTGCGCCTGATGCTCGCCGAACGGCCGGTGCTGGAGCAGCACTACGCGGAGCACCGGGGCAAGCCGTTCTTCGAGCCGCTCGTCGAGTTCATGCTGAGCGGCCCGGTCGTGGCCGCCGTCGTCGAGGGCGACCGGGTGGTCGAGGGCTTCCGGTCCCTGGCCGGGACCACCGAGCCGACCACCGCCGCGCCGGGCACGATCCGCGGCGACCTGGGCCGGGACTGGGGCGGGAAGGTCCAGCAGAACATCGTGCACGGCTCCGACTCCGTCGAGTCCGCCGAGCGGGAGATCGGCATCTGGTTCGCCTGACGCCGGGTCCGCCGACGACGACGGNCCGCCCGGACCGGGCGGAGGCCGTCGTCGTCGGTGCAGCGACCGGCCCGGGAGACCCGGCTGCCGGATCGCGGACGCTCAGGCGGGGAGGATCACCCCGGCGAACCGGATGAGCACCGTCCCGAAGACCAGCACGAGCAGGGCCGCGGAGACGAACCACGCCCACTGCTCGGCACCGCGCGCCACGCTCGCGGGCGCCGGCAGCACCCCGGCGCGCAGGTTCCGGGCCGTGGTCTGCACCACCAGCACCGTCTGCACCACCCACACGAGCATGCAGTACAGGCACAGGGCGTTGATCTCGAACGTGGTCTGCCACCACAGCCAGAGCACGAACACCCAGCCGAGGGTCACCCCGATCTGCAGGCCCCACCAGTACCAGGCGGCGAACCGCGCGCCGGCCAGCACCGCCAGCGCCACGGCGGCGACGACCGCGTACGCGACGATGCCGATGAACGGATTGGGGAAGCCGAAGGCCTCGGCCTGCGGCGTGCGCATGACCGTGCCGCAGGAGAGCCACGAATTGATGTCGCAGCTGGTGCGGTGCCCGGCGTCGAGGAGCAGCTGGAGCCGTTCGTACACCAGCGTGGCGGCGCCGTAGAAGCCCAGGACGGCGGTCACGAGGGCCACGACGCCCCAGCGGCGGTCGGCGCGGGCGTCCTGGACGCGGTGCACCGCGGGGGAGTCGTCGGGAGCGGAGGGGGTGGAGTTCACACGCCGATCCTAGGTGATGCTCCCTGGTGTCCTCCTGGTCCCGCGCCCGGGGATTGCGGGGCGTGACGGGGCCAATCCGGTCCGGCCCCGGACGTCTGTGAGATACTGGCCACGGTCGAGCCCGCCCGTACGCGGGATCTCGGCCCAGTCGGACTTCGACCCAGGTCGGCAGGACCCGCGGCTCTCAACGGATTGAGCGCGTCCGCCGTCGGCTCAAGACCGTTGCCCTCGTGAGCAGCGGCTCGGAGCACTCGACTGGCTCGTTGCCGTCCCCGCCCGTACGCGAGGTGTGCGGGACGCGACGGGTACGCACAGGACTTCTGGCCGCCGCGTGGACCCCCACCGGCGAAACGCCGACCAAGCCGCTGCGGGGACCGGGTACGGACGGCGTACCGCGGCAGGAGCACAGCTGTATATGGATCCCGAACAGGAGAACCAGGCCGGGGCGCAGGACGCCCTGGACGCTGGTCAGCAGAACACATCGGACGACGCTCGCCGGGAGCTCCCGGCAGCGGAGGGGGCGGCGCAGGACGCGGCCCCCGCGGACCCGGCCGACCCGCCGGGGAACGTCCTCGAGGAGCCGTCGGAGGCCGCGCCGCCCGCGCCGGAGTCCTCGCCGGTCACGGTCGACGCGGCCGGGACCGACACCCTGGACGTCGCGCCCGGAACGGCGCTTCCCGGGGACGAGAGCCCCGGGGCGGTGGCCGAGGAGGCGACCGCCCCCGAGCACCCCGCGCCCGGCACACCCGGGGCCGAGGAGGCCGCCGAGGGCATCGAGCCCGCCGGCGAGACCGAGGACGTGGGGGCCGGCGCCGAGCGCCCGGGTCCGCAGGTCCAGGACCCGGAGGCACGGGAGCCGCAGGCCCAGGACCAGCAGGCCCAGGATCCGCAGGTTCAGGACCCCGAGGCCCATGAGCCGGAGGCCCAGGACCCGGAGGCCCAGGACCCGGAGGCAGGGGAGCCGCAGGCCCAGGAGCCGGAGTCCCAGGACCTGGAGGCCCAGGACCCGCAGGCCGGGACCCCGGCTCCGCGGACAGAGATCGCGCAGACCGGCGCCCCGCAGCCCCAGGACGTGGTGGAGGGCGCCGTCCAGGCCTCGTCCGGGGACGCCGGCGCCGACGGGGACGCCCGCACCGAGGAGGACGACGACGAGGAGTCGGCTCGGGAGACCGCGGCCGAGGGACTGTCGCCGGCCGTGACGGCGACCTCGCTGATGTTCCACGCCCCGGATCTCGACGAGCTGCGCGAGGCCGCCCAGCAGCGTGCCGCCCGCCGCAAGGAGGCGCGGCGCCGCCAGCAGGAGGAGAACGCCTCCGCCGAGGACCCGGGCGACGGGTCCGAGGCGGACACGGCGGAGACCGCCGACGAGGGCGAGGAGTCCGGACAGGGAGCGGGTGGTGGCGTCTCCAGCCGCCGGCGCCGTCGCCGCCGCCGCGGCGAGGCCGACATGGAGCTCGTGGGCGGCAACGACGACGACCCGCCCAACACCGTGACCCGTGTCCGGGCGCCCCGCGCCGCGGAGACCGCCACGGTCGACGAGGTGACCGCGGTCAAGGGCTCCACTCGGCTCGAGGCCAAGAAGCAGCGCCGGCGCGACTCCCGTCAGACCGGGCGCCGCCGCCAGGTGATCACCGAGGCAGAGTTCCTGGCCCGGCGCGAGTCCGTCGAGCGGCAGATGCTGGTCCGGCAGAAGGACAACCGGATCCAGATCGGCGTCCTGGAGGACGGCGTCCTGGCCGAGCACTTCGTCTCGCACACCCAGCAGGACTCGCTGATCGGCAACGTCTACGTGGGCAAGGTGCAGAACGTGCTGCCCTCCATGGAGGCCGCGTTCATCGACATCGGCCGGGGCCGCAACGCCGTGCTCTACGCCGGCGAGGTCAACTGGGACGCGTCGCGGGTCGAGGGCGGGCCCCGCCGGATCGAGGTCGCCCTCAAGTCGGGCGACTCGGTCCTCGTGCAGGTCACCAAGGACCCGGTGGGGCACAAGGGCGCGCGGCTGACGAGCCAGATCTCCCTGCCCGGCCGGTACCTGGTCTACGTCCCGGGCGGGTCGATGACCGGCATCTCGCGGAAACTGCCCGACGTCGAGCGCGCCCGGCTGAAGAAGATCCTCAAGGACCGGCTGCCGGACGGGGCGGGCGTCATCGTGCGCACCGCGGCCGAGGGCGCCTCGGAGCAGGAGCTCACCCACGACATCAACCGGCTGCGTGCCCAGTGGGAGCAGATCCAGGAGCGGGCCGGGTCGACCAAGACGCTCCCGCCCGAGATGCTCTACGCCGAGCCGGACCTGACCATCAAGACGGTCCGCGACGTCTTCAACGAGGACTTCACCACCATGGTCGTCCAGGGCGACGAGGCGTGGGACAACATCGAGGCGTACGTGACCTACGTCGCGCCGGACCTGCTGGACCGGCTCAAGAAGTGGGACGAGGACGAGGACCTGTTCGTGAACTACCGGGTGGAGGAACAGATCCAGAAGGCGCTCGAGCGGAAGGTCTTCCTGCCCTCGGGCGGTTCGCTCGTGATCGACCGCACCGAGGCGATGACCGTCGTCGACGTGAACACCGGCAAGTTCACCGGCTCCGGGGGCAACCTCGAGGAGACCGTCACCAAGAACAACCTGGAGGCGGCCGAGGAGATCGTGCGGCAGCTGCGGCTGCGGGACATCGGCGGGATCATCGTCATCGACTTCATCGACATGGTGCTCGAGTCCAACCGCGACCTCGTGCTGCGCCGCCTCGTCGAGTGCCTGGGCCGGGACCGCACCAAGCACCAGGTGGCGGAGGTGACCTCGCTGGGCCTCGTGCAGATGACGCGCAAGCGCATGGGCACCGGCCTGCTCGAGGTGTTCTCCGAGCCGTGCGAGCACTGCGCCGGCCGCGGCGTCGTGGTGCACGACCACCCGCTCGAGGGCCGCTCCGGCGGCGCGACCGGGGAGTCCCGCGACCAGCGGCCGAACCGCACGGAGCGCAAGCGCGGCCGCGGGGGCCGGAACGAGCAGCAGCCCGCCCGGACCGAGTCGCGGGCCGCCGAGCCCGATCCCGCGGAGAAGGCCAGGGCCGAGGCCGCACGCACCGCCTTCGCGACCATCGCGGCCGCCACCCACCACGAGGAGACCGCCGAGGACGGGCAGCCCCGGGGCGAGGAGTCCGCCCCGGCGGAGGAGCCCCGGCCCGACGGCTCGGGACGCTCCCGCAAGAAACGGCGCGGCAAGCGCAGCCGCAACCGTGGCCAGGGCGCGGAGACCGCCTCCGAGCAGCAGGACGGACAGCAGGACGGAACGGGGGAGACCCCCGCCGCACCGGAGCAGGGCCCCGCCGAGGCGACGACGGCCGAGCCGGGCTCGCGCCTGACCATCAACGGCGAGGTCATCGACCTGCCGCAGGGACACGCCCCCGTCGTCGAGGAGCCCGCCGAGGCCCCGAGGCTGAGCCTCGACACTCTCGCGGAGGCCTTCGACCAGCAGGCTCCGGCCGCCGAGGAGGAGACGCAGGACGGGACGGAGCAGGACACCGGGGAGGGTGCTGAGCAGGGCACGACCGCGCCGGCGACGGCCGCTCGCGCGGCCTCCGCGCCGCAGGCTGCCGTGCCGGCCGCGGCCCCGGAGCAGCCGGCCGCCGAGCCGGCCCGGCCCCGGCGTCGCTCCCGGCGGGCCTCGGCCCCCGAGGCCCGGCCCGGGGAGGCCGAGGTGACCGCCGGCCAGGCCGCGGCCGCCGAAGGAGCGCGGCACGAGGCGAGGGCCACCGCCCAGCGCCGCCCGGAGGACTCCGCCGGCCGCGCGCCCACCGTCGTGGGTGTCGGCGTCAAGGCCGAGGACCTCACCAGCGGCAGGCCGGCCGGGCAGGACTGAGCGGCCCGCCCGAGCAGGACACCGGAGGACCCCGACC
>NZ_JBISWJ010000007.1:0-27110 GCF_044462225.1 Kocuria kalidii
GGGTCCTCCGGCGTCCCGGTGCCGGGCGGGCCGCTAGACTGGCAGGACACCTGACACGGGGTGCCGCCCAGCGGCTGAGAACACACCCGTCGAACCTGATCTAGCCAGTACTAGCGAAGGGATGTCGCAGATGCGCGATGCCGTACCCCCGTCCGCCCGCACACCACGAGCCGGGGGTCCGGCGCAGCCGGACCCCGTGCTCACGCAGCACGGCACCGCATCGGCCGTGCTCTCCGGGGGCGGTGCCGATCCCGCGTCCGCCCGCCGCGCGCGCGCCTCGTCTCCCGTGCGAGCCGCCGCCGGTCTCCCCGCCGTCGGCGACGAGGTGGCGCGATGAGCCCGCGCGTCCCCCGGGTCCTGGCCATCGCCGGCACCGATCCGACCGGCGGGGCGGGCCAGCACGCGGACCTTAAGTCGATCGCGGCCATGGGCGGCTACGGGATGAGCGCCGTCACGGCCGTCGTCGTCCAGAACACCGTGGGCGTGCGCTCCATCCACGTCCCGCCGGTCGAGTTCCTCACCGCCCAGCTCGACGCGGTCGCCGAGGACGTCGAGATCGACGCCGTGAAGATCGGGATGCTCGGGTCCGTGCCGGTCGTCGAGGCCGTCGCCCGGTGGCTCGGGACCCACCGGCCGCCGGTCGTGGTCCTGGACCCCGTCATGGTCGCGACCTCCGGAGGGCGGCTGCTCGAGCGCGAGGCCGAGGACGCCCTGCGCGCGATGCTGCGCCTCGCCGACCTGATCACGCCGAACCTGCAGGAGCTCGCCGTGCTGGCCGGGGAGGGCACGGCGTCGTCGTGGACGGAGGCCCTCGAGCAGGGCCACCGGGTGGCCCGCGCCCACGGGACCCTCGTGCTCGTCAAGGGCGGGCACCTCGCCGGGGACCGGACCCCCGACGCGCTCGTGGGTCCGGACGCCCCCGAGCCCCTCGTGGCCTTCGACGGCGCCCGCGTGCACACCGAGAACTCCCACGGCACCGGGTGCTCCCTCTCCTCGGCCCTGGCCACGCTCCAGGCCCGGCACGGGGACTGGCCGCTGAGCCTGCGGATCGCCCGCGACTGGCTGCGCGGCGCCCTCTCGGCCTCCGGGGAGCTCGCGGTCGGCCACGGGAGCGGGCCCGTGCACCACTTCCACCACGTCCAGGGCGCCCTCGAGACCTGGGGCACCGTCCCGGAGCGGTTCAGCGACGAGCTGTGGGAGGCCTCCGCGCGGGTGCGGCAGGAGATCGAGGAGCTCGAGTTCGTCCGCCGCCTCGGCGACGGCCGGCTCGAGACGGACCGGTTCCTCGCCTACCTCGACCAGGATCTGCAGTACCTCGACGGCTACAGCCGGGCGCTCGCCCTGCTGGCGGCCAAAGCGCCCGACGAGGAGCAGCGGCTGTTCTTCGCGGCCGGCGCCGTGTCCTGCACCGAGACCGAGGCCCAGCTGCACCGGGCCCGGCTCCGGCACGCCGAGGACGACGGCACCCGGGGCGGACCCGGGGAGGTGACACGGCGCTACACGACCTTCCTGCTCGCGGCCACCGCCGCGGAGCCCTACCCGGTGGGCCTCGCCGCCGTCCTCCCGTGCTTCTGGGTATACGCGGACGTGGGGCGCCACCTGGGCGAGCTCGCGGCCGGGACCGACGAGCACCCGTACGCCGACTGGCTCGCCACCTACGCGGACGAGGAGTTCCAGGAGGCCACCTTCACGGCCCGCCGGCTGCTCGACGAGGCCGCCCGGGACGCCGGCCCGGCCCTCAGGGGGCGGATGCGGGAGGTGTTCCTGGAGGCCTGCGCGCTGGAGCGGGACTTCTTCGCCGCGCCGGTGGCGACGGCCCGGTTGGCGGGCATTGACGCGATCGAGTAGTCTTGATCTTCGGTGCCATGCCGGTGCGCGCGTGTACAAACTCGACACCCCACCTGGCGGCACATGCGGGTGCAGTTCCTGAATTGCGGCGAACCTGCGCTGACCACGGCCTAGTCCCACGGGCCGGTCACCGACAGCTCGCTTCAACGTCGTTGGTCCTGACAGGTATGCGCTCGACCCACACTGTTTACACATGACGTCGAGAGAAGTGAGTTCCCAAGTGGTGTACGCGATTGTCCGCGCTGGCGGCCGCCAGGAAAAGGTTTCCGTCGGAGACCTCGTTACCCTTGACCGCGTCGGCGGCGGAGCAGGCAGCACCATCGAGCTTCCTGCACTGCTCCTGGTCGACGGGGACAAGATCACCTCGGATGCCCAGACCCTGGCGAACGTCAAGGTCACGGCCGAGATCGTGGGTGACCTCCGCGGTCCCAAGATCTCCATCCAGAAGTTCAAGAACAAGACCGGCTACAAGAAGCGCCAGGGCTTCCGCGCCGAGCTGACCACCGTGAAGGTGACCGGCATCGACGCCTGACCGGCCCGGTCCCCCTCCAGACCCCACCAGCCAGCAATGACCCGAAGGTAGGCACACCTCATGGCACACAAGAAGGGCGCGAGCTCCACTCGCAACGGTCGCGACTCGAACGCGCAGTACCTCGGCGTGAAGCGCTTCGGCGGCCAGGCCGTCAACGCCGGCGAGATCCTCGTCCGGCAGCGCGGCACCCACTTCCACCCCGGTCTGAACGTCGGCCGCGGTGGCGACGACACCCTGTTCGCCCTGGCCGCCGGCCAGGTCGAGTTCGGCACCCGCCGGGGCCGGAAGGTCGTCAACATCCAGGCTGCCGCGGAGTAGCCGACAGGGCCGGCCCAGCCGGCCCCGGTGCGGGTCACGGCCCGCACCACCCATGTCTGTGCTGTAGAGGGTGGGTGCGTCCAGCGCCCGCCCTCTACAGTTTTAACGTGGCCCGTCCGCGGGCCCGCCCGTTCTTGACCAGAGGAGTACCCCGTGGCGAGTTTCGTCGACCGCGTCGTCCTGCACGTCTCCGGCGGCTCCGGAGGGCACGGCTGCGTGTCCATCCGCCGCGAGAAGTTCAAGCCGCTCGGCGGGCCGGACGGGGGCAACGGGGGAGACGGCGGCAACGTGGTCCTGCGGGTGGACGGCCAGACGACCACGCTGCTGAACTACCACCACGTCCCGCACCGGTCCGCCCCCAACGGCGGTCCCGGCAAGGGCGACCTCCGCCACGGCCACAAGGGTGAGGACCTCGTCCTGTCCGTTCCCGACGGCACGGTGGTGAAGGACCAGGACGGCAACGTCCTGGCGGACCTCGTGGGGGAGGGCTCCGAGTTCGTGGCCGCACCCGGCGGGCAGGGCGGACTGGGCAACGCCGCGCTGGCCTCCGTCAAGCGCAAGGCCCCGGGGTTCGCCCTGCTCGGCACGCCGGGCGCCACCCGCGACGTGGTCCTGGAGCTGAAGTCCATCGCCGACGTCGCCCTGGTCGGCTACCCCTCGGCCGGCAAGTCCAGCCTCGTCGCCGCGATCAGCGCCGCCCGGCCCAAGATCGCGGACTACCCGTTCACCACGCTGGTCCCCAACCTCGGCGTGGTGCAGGCCGGCGACGTCCGCTACACGGTGGCCGACGTGCCGGGCCTGATCCCGGGGGCCTCCGAGGGCAAGGGCCTGGGGCTGGAGTTCCTGCGCCACGTCGAGCGCTGCGCCGCGCTCGTGCACGTCCTGGACTGCGCCACGCTGGAGCCCGGGCGCGACCCCGTCTCCGACCTCGAGACGATCGAGGCGGAGCTCGCCGGCTACGCCGTGGACGGAGACCTCGACGGCGGACTCGCGGTGCCGCTCAACGACCGGCCCCGCCTCGTGGTGCTGAACAAGATCGACGTCCCCGAGGCCCGGGAGCTCGCCGATTTCGTGCGTCCCGAGCTCGAGTCCCGCGGCTACCGCGTGTTCGAGATCTCCACCGCCTCCCACGAGGGCCTGCGCCCGCTGACCTTCGCGATGGGGGAGGTCGTGCAGCAGGCCCGGGCGGAGCGTCCCGCCCCGGCGGAGGTCCCGCGGGTCGTGCTGCGCCCCCGGGGGGTGCGCGGGCCCGAGTTCACCATCACCCGCGAGGAGCGCAACCTCGAGCCGCTGTGGCACGTGCGCGGCGACAAGCCCGACCGCTGGATCCTGCAGACGGACTTCAACAACGAGGAGGCCGTCGGCTACCTCGGCGACCGGCTCGCCAAGCTCGGCGTGGAGACGGAGCTGTTCAAGCAGGGGGCCCGGCCCGGGGACGCCGTGCTCATCGGCCCCGAGGACGACGGCGTGGTCTTCGACTGGGAGCCCACGATGGTCGGCGGCGCCGAGCTGCTGGCCGGGCCCCGCGGCACCGACCTCCGCTTCGCGGACATCGACCGCCCCACCCGGGAGCAGAAGCGCCAGCAGTACCAGGACCGCAAGGACGCCAAGGCCGCCGCCCGTGCCGAGCTCGAGGCCGAGCGCACGGCCGGGGTGTGGACCGAGTCGGTCGACGCCCGGCGCGGCGACGCCCGGCCCGCCTCCGACACCGACGAGTGACCCGGCCGACCGCACCGACCGACGGCCGCGACCCGACGCACGACCGACCGACCGAAGCCACCTACGACGACCACCGGACGAGGGAGACGCCCAGGATGAACGACCAGACGCACGAGATCGACGTCGAGCAGCTCGAGGAGGTCGCGGAGAAGTCCGCGGTCCAGCTCAGCAGCGAGAGCCGGGGCAAGAACCGGCGCAGTCCGATCGAGCACCGGGAGGACGTCCCGCGCGCCCACCGCGTGGTGGTCAAGGTCGGCTCGTCCTCGCTGACGTCCATCGAGAGCTCGATCGACGAGCAGGCCGTGCGGATGATCGTGGACGCCCTGGGCGAGACCAAGGCGCGGGGCGTGGAGATCGTGTTCGTGTCCTCGGGCGCGATCACGGCCGGCCTGGCGCCCCTGGGCCTGTCCCGGCGGCCCAAGAACCTGGCCGGCAAGCAGGCCGCCGCCGCCGTGGGCCAGGGGCTGCTGATGGGCCGCTACATCGAGTCCTTCGCCCGCTACGGCGTCACCGTGGGCCAGGTGCTGGTCACCGCGGAGGACCTCATGCGGCGCAGCCACTACAAGAACACCCACCGCCAGATCGAGCGGCTCCTGGACTTCGGGGTGCTGCCCATCGTCAACGAGAACGACGCCGTGTCCAGCCAGGAGATCAAGTTCGGCGACAACGACCGGATCGCCGCGCTGATCGCCCACCTCATCAAGGCCGACGTCCTGCTGCTGCTCTCCGACGTGGACGCCGTGTACACCACGGACCCCCGCAAGGGCGGGGAGCGGATCCCGGTGGTCAACGACCCCATCAAGGACCTGGAGGGCGTGCAGATCGGCTCGGTCGGTGCCGCCGGCGTGGGCTCCGGCGGCATGGTGACCAAGGTCCAGGCCGCCCGGATCGCGGCCGCCTCGGGCATCCCCGCGCTCGTCACCTCCGCGCAGAACATCACCCGGGCCCTGGACGGCGAGGACGTCGGCACCTGGTTCGCGACCTCCGGCGGGCGGCGCAACGTCCGGCTGCTGTGGCTCGCCCACCTCGCGGACATCAAGGGCTCCATGACCCTGGACCCGGGGGCCGTGGCCGCGATCCGGGACCGCAACTCCCTGCTCGCCGCCGGCGTCATCGGCGTCTCCGGGACCTTCGAGGCCGGGGAGCCCGTCTCGCTGCGGGACCCGGAGGGCAAGGAGATCGCCCACGGGCTGAGCAACTACTCCTCGGAGGAGGTCCCGCCGATGCTGGGGAAGTCCACGTCCGTGCTGGCGGAGGAGCTCGGGGACGACTACAGCCGGGAGCTCGTGCACGTGGACAACCTCGTGGTTCTGCGAGCGCGCGGCGCACGGACTAAACTGAAGAAATGACTTCCGCCGCACACGATTCCGTGACCACCGACGAAGCCACCCGCACGACCGGCAAGGCGGTCGTGTCCGACACCAGCGTGATCGCCACCTTCGGGGAGGACCCCGTCGCCGGTGTGGCCGCGATGGCCGACGACGCCCGCGAGTCCGCCCGCGTGCTCGGGCGCGCCAGCCGCGCCTGGAAGGACCGTGCGCTGCTGGCCATCGCCGACCGCATCGAGCGCAAGCAGGACGTGGTGCTCGCCGCGAACGCCAAGGACCTCGAACGGGGCCGGGTGAACGGGACCTCCGCGGCCCTGCTGGACCGGCTCAAGCTGGACGCCCAGCGGATCGCCGGCCTGGCCGACAGCCTGCGCGAGCTGGCCGTCCTGCCCGACCCCGTGGGCGGGTTCGTCCGCGGCAGCACGCTGCCCAACGGCCTGCGGATGCGCCAGGTGCGCGTGCCGATGGGCGTGGTCGGGGCCATCTACGAGGCCCGGCCCAACGTGACCGTGGACATCGCCGGCATCGCCCTCAAGTCCGGCAACGCCGTGCTGCTGCGCGGCGGCTCGGCCGCGGAGGAGAGCAACCGGGCCCTCGTGGGCATCATCCGGGACTCCCTCGCCGACGTGAAGCTTCCCGTGGACTGCGTGCAGAGCGTGGACGGGTACGGCCGCGAGGGCGCCAACGCGCTCATGGGGGCCCGCGGGAAGGTCGACGTCCTCATCCCGCGCGGCGGGCACGGGCTCATCCAGTCCGTCGTCCAGAACGCCAAGGTCCCCGTCATCGAGACCGGTGAGGGCAACGTCCACGTCTTCGTCGACCGCTCGGCGTCGAAGAAGATGGCCGTGGACCTCGTCGTGAACTCCAAGACCCACCGCACGAGCACGTGCAACACGACGGAGACGCTCCTGCTGCACAGCGAGTTCGAGCACGGGCCCGCCGTGCTGTCGGCCCTCGACCGGGCCGGCGTCACCCTGCACGTGGACGAGCGGGCCGAGGCCATGCTGCCGGCCGGCAGCCACCACCTGCGCGCCACCGACGAGGACTGGGGCACCGAGTACCTGTCCATGGACCTGGCCGTCCGGGTGGTGGACTCCCTCGACGAGGCCCTCCAGCACATCGACCGGTGGTCCACCCGGCACACCGAGGCGATCGTGACCAACGATCTTGCGGACGCCGAGCGGTTCGTCGCCGAGATCGACGCCGCCGCGGTCATGGTCAACGCCTCCACGCGGTTCACCGACGGCGGCCAGCTGGGCCTGGGCGCCGAGATCGGCATCTCCACCCAGAAGATGCACGCGCGCGGACCCATGGGCCTGGAGGAGCTGACCACCACGAAGTGGATCGTCCAGGGGGACGGGCACGTCCGCGCCTGAGCCCCGGACGCGGCGGGCCCGCCGCGGATTCAGTACCATGAGAGCCGTCCGGCCCCGCCGGCCGAGGCGGCACGGGCCGCCCACCGACCACCCGCCGCCACGTCGGCGCCAGAAGGGATCCCCATGTTCGCGCAGACCGTCACCACCGTCCTCGCCGCCGCCGAGGGCGGGCACGCCGCCGCCGAGGCCGGGGTCCCCGCCTGGGTCTGGGGCGCAGCCGTGTTCGTCGTGCTGATCGGCCTCCTGGTGGTCACGCTCTCGTTCGCCAACCGCGGTCTCAGCCCGGAGGCCGGCCGGCACCAGGATCCCGCCGACCTGCCGGCGGACGAGCGCGCCATGCTGGACGAGTACAGCGCCAAGCGCCACGGCTGAGCCGGGGACCCCCGACGTCGTGACGACCGCTTCGCAGGACACCGCCGCCCGGACCAGGGACCTGCCCCTGACGGGCACGGCCGTCCCGCCCCGGACACCGGGCCGCACCAGGCTCGGTGTCATGGGCGGGACCTTCGACCCCATCCACCACGGCCACCTCGTGGCGGCCTCGGAGGTCGCGGGCGAGTTCGACCTCGACGAGGTCGTGTTCGTCCCGACGGGACACCCCTGGCAGAAGGCCGCCGCGGCGGTCAGCTCCGCCGAGCACCGCTACCTCATGACGGTGATCGCGACGGCGTCGAACCCGCGGTTCACCGTGAGCCGGGTGGACATCGAGCGCGACGGTCCCACGTTCACGGTGGACACCCTGCGGGACCTGAAGCGCCAGCGCCCGGAGACGGACCTGTTCTTCATCACGGGAGCGGACGTCATGGCGGAGATCCTGACCTGGAAGGGCGCCGAGGAGCTCTGGGAGCTCGCCCACTTCGTGGGCGTCACGCGGCCGGGCCACGACCTGGCCGCACCGGTGGGCTCCAGCGGCGTGAACCTGCTCGAGGTGCCCGCGATGGCGATCTCGTCCACGGACTGCCGCACCCGCGTGGCCGAGCACAAGCCCGTCTGGTACCTCGTGCCCGACGGCGTGGTGCAGTACATCAACAAGTACGGACTCTACCTGCGGCCCGAGGACGGGGCCACGACCGACCACGTCGGCGCCCGTCCCGGCGCGGCCCCGGCGAGGGCGTCCTGATGGCCGACGAGGACGACGTGCGCGGCGGCGTCTCACCGGACGGGGAGCGCGACGGCCCGCCCGGGGCGCCGGCGGGCCGGCCCGGCGGCGCCCCGCCGGGGGTGCCCGGGCCCGCGCCCGTCATCGACCTCGGCGAGGACGCCGTGCCCGTCCGGCCCGCCAAGCCCCTGGGCCCGCGGCGGCTGGCGCGCCTGCAGCGGGAGCTCGCGGAGCGGGCCCGCGAGGTCGAGGAGGCCGGCGGGAACCCCGCGGACCCGGAGCTGCTCGACAAGCAGCGTCGTTTCGCCGAGCTCGCCGCCCAGGCGGGGGCGGCCCAGCACGACCCGGCCGGGACCGGTCCGGTCACGGGCACGGCCGTCCCGGAACCGGTCGCACCGGACCCGGCGGGGCCCCGCACCGCCGCTCCGGAGGAGCCGCCGGAGGCGCTCGAGCAGATCACCGTGGTGTTCCCCGGCGGGGACGTTGCCGCCGGACCCGAGGGGCACGCCGGCCACGACCCGGTGCACGTCGACCCGTCCCTGTTCAGCAACCGGCTCGCCCCGGAGGACCTGGCAGCGCTGACGCACATCCAGATCGTCGCTCCCGGCGGCACCGGGGAACACGGATCCCACGCGCACACCGCGGCCGCGCCCACGGCGGCCGAGCAGTCCGCGGCCGGGGACCCCCCGGTCGCGCCGCTCCCGGCCGGGCGGCACGAGGATCCGGGCGACGCCGGGGCCGCACCACCGGCTCCCGCCGAGCCCGCGGCGTCCACCCGTCCCACGGGATCGTGGGCCGATGCCGTTGCCGATGCCGAGGCCGAGGCGGGGCCGCCGGCCGGGCCCGTGCCGGCCGGCACCGCCGGGGGGCTCGAGCTGCTGGAGCCCCGGGAGTACCGGCGCCGTGCGGGCACCGCGTGGTGGGTGCTCCTCCTGCTGGCGGTGCTCGCGGCCCTCGCCGTCGTGCTCGTGCTCTTCGTGCTCTGACGGCTCGTGCCCCGCAAGCCACCCTGCACCACTCGACCACTCCATCCGTCCCTGCGGGACGGAACCTCCGGTTCGCCGGGAAAGGATCCTTCGTGACTGTCAACGATCTCTCCCTCTCCATCCTCCAGGTCGCGGCCGCCGCGGCCGACGCGAAACAGGCCCACGACATCGTGGGCCTCGACGTCAGCGAGGCGCTGGGCATCACCGACGCGTTCCTCGTCGCCTCCGCCGCCAACGAACGGCTGGTCAACGCCGTGGTCGACGAGATCGAGGAGAAGCTGGTCGAGCACCTCGAGCTGCGGCCCATCCGTCGCGAGGGCCGCTCCGAGGGCCGCTGGGTGCTGCTGGACTACGGCGACGTGGTGATCCACGTGCAGCACGACGAGGACCGGGCGTTCTACGCCCTCGAGCGGCTGTGGCGGGACAGCCCCGTCGTCGACCTCGGACTGGCCGCCGGCAGCGCCGCTCCTGCGCCCGCCGCCGACGATTTGCCTGGAGCCTGATCGACTGCCTACTATGAATGCGTTGCCCGGCGAGGTGCCGGATCAACCGGAAGAGGATGACTGCACGGTCCTCCGGCGGTTGTGATAGTGTCTCCGAGGCAACGACCTGGGGCTGTGGCGCAGCTGGTAGCGCATTTGCATGGCATGCAAAGGGTCAGGGGTTCGAGTCCCCTCAGCTCCACCAGGACGAGAGAGCCCGTTCCGCATCGCGCGGGGCGGGCTCTTTCGCTGTCCGCCGCCCGGCCGGGCCTTCCGCTCGTTGACGCGTCCTGTTAGCGTCAGCACCACCGACGGCCGTTCCGCATGACGTGGATCACACCAGGTCCAGCAGCGCCGCGTGACGTGGTCCGTCGGAGACGAGGGAGTCAGCGGTGGAGGACCGCCGCGGGCGCCCATGACGGACATCTCCACGGAAGAGGTCATGATGGCAGGCAACAGAGCGGTCGCCTACAAGGGACCCGGCAAGGTCGAGGTCATCGACACCGACTACCCCGAGTTCGAGCTCAAGGACGCACCGGGGATCAACCCGGCCAACATCGGCCGGAAGGTCTCGCACGGAGTCATCCTCCGGACGGTGAGCACCAACATCTGCGGCTCGGACCAGCACATGGTGCGCGGCCGCACCACGGCACCGACGGACCTGGTCCTCGGTCACGAGATCACGGGCGAGGTCGTGGAGTGCGGCCCGGACGTCGAGTTCATCCAGGTCGGGGACATCGTCTCGGTCCCCTTCAACATCTCCTGTGGGCGGTGCCGGAACTGCAAGGAGCGCAAGACCGGCATCTGCCTCAACGTCAATCCGGACCGGCCGGGCTCCGCCTACGGCTACGTGGACATGGGCGGCTGGGTCGGCGGGCAGGCCGAGTACGTGCTCGTGCCCTACGCGGACTGGAACCTGCTGAAGTTCCCGGACCGCGACCAGGCCCTCGAGAAGATCATGGACCTGACCATGCTCTCCGACATCCTGCCCACCGGCTACCACGGCGTGGTCACCGCAGGGGTGGGCGTGGGCTCCACCGTCTACATCGCCGGTGCCGGGCCGGTGGGCCTGGCCGCGGCGGCCTCGGCCCACCTGCTCGGGGCCGCGGTGGTGATCGTGGGGGACCTCAATGAGGAGCGCCTGGCCCAGGCCCGCAGCTTCGGCTGCGAGACCGTCGACGTCTCGAAGGGCTCGCCCGCCGAGCAGATCGAGCAGATCCTCGGTGTCCCGGAGGTCGACTGCGGCGTGGACGCCGTCGGCTTCGAGGCGCGCGGGCACGGCAAGGACGCCTCCCACGAGGCCCCCGCCACCGTCCTGAACTCCCTCATGGACATCACCGCCGCCGGTGGTGCGCTGGGCATCCCGGGCCTGTACGTCACCGGCGACCCGGGGGCGGTGGACGAGGCCGCGAAGCAGGGGTCCCTGTCGATCAGCCTCGGCACCGGGTGGGCGAAGTCCCTGGCCTTCACCACCGGGCAGTGCCCGGTGATGAAGTACAACCGGCAGCTGATGATGGCGATCCTGCACGACAGGATCCAGATCGCAAAGGCCGTCAACGCCAAGGCCATCCCGCTGGAGGAGGCACCGGAGGGCTACGCCGAGTTCGACGCCGGGGCGGCCACCAAGTACGTGCTCGACCCCAACGGCTACCTCAAGAACTGACGGCCGGCCGGGAAACCGGCGGAGCGCACGAGGACCGCCCGCGGGGCGGGCCGGACCGGACTCCCGGACCGGGCCGCCCCGCGGGCGGTCGCGTCCGGGGCGCGGCGACCCGGAGATCGGCTGTGGAACACTGGCCCCATGGCCAAGAAAACCAACAGCTCGGAGCTCATGCAGACCGTCGACCAGGTCACCGAGGAAGCCATCAACATCGGCTACCGCCTCGAGCAGCGGTTCCACCGGTTCCGGCAGCGGCGCGCCGAGGCCCGCGGCGACATCCCGGTGATGGTGGCCTTCGCGGGCTACGGCTCCGAGCACCACGTGCGGGTGCTCGGGCGGGCGCTGCTCAAGACCCGGGGCCTCATCGAGTCCACCGACGAGAGCGCCGAGTCCATCCGCGGCTGGCGCTCGTTCACCTCGGTCCCCATCGCCTTCGCCCACGTCAACGTCTGGATCGAGGAGTTCGAGTTCCACCTGGTGGCCGACAAGGGCGGCGTGGTCGACGTCGACCTGCAGGTGTCCCTGGCCCCGGGCGAGCACACCGTGTGGATGCAGACGGAGGGCTCCGAGGCGGTCGAGTCCCGCGTGTTCGTCGTGGCGGACGAGCAGCGGATCGGTGTGGTCTCCGACGTCGACGACACCGTGATGGTGACCGCGCTGCCGCGCCCCCTCCTGGCCGCCTGGCACTCCTTCGTGCTCAACGAGCACGCCCGGACCCCCACCCCGGGGATGGCGGTCATGATGGACCGGCTGCTGCACCGCCACCACGAGGCGCCGTTCCTCTACCTCTCCACGGGGGCCTGGAACGTGGCCCCCACCCTGCGCCGCTTCCTCACCCGCAACGCCTACCCGGCCGGGGCCCTGCTGCTCACGGACTGGGGGCCCACCACGGACCGGTGGTTCCGGGCCGGGGCAGCGCACAAGGTGCAGAACCTCGAGCGGCTGGCCCGGAACTTCCCCCACGTGCGGTGGATCCTCATCGGCGACGACGGCCAGCACGACCCCGAGATCTACAGCGGCTTCGTCAACCGCTATCCCGAGCACGTGGCCGCCATCGTGATCCGCAACCTCTCCCCGGCAGAGGCCGTGCTGGCCGGCACGCCCCTGGTCAACGAGGAGCGGCGGGTGACCATCCCCGAGGGCACGCTGTGGATCGAGGGCAACGACGGCGCCTCCATCTCCCGCCAGCTCGCGGAGCACGGCCTGCTCTGAGCGCGGTCCGTCCTGAGCCGCGGCCTGTCCCGAGCGGCGGGCCGGCCTGACCGGCGACCCGACTCGACCGGCGGCCTGTCCTGACCGGCGTGCTGCCCTGACGGGCGGGCCGCCCTGATGCCGGTGCCGTTGCCGTGCGCCCTGAGGTCGGGACCCGGGGCGGCGCCGGCACGTGCTGGTCTGTGGCGTCGGAGCCCGGTCCTACGCTGGAACCATGACCAGCACCCGCAGCACCCTCACCGCTCCCGGACCCGACCCCGCACCCGCCCCCGCGCCGACCGGCTTCCCGGCCGTCGACGCCGCCGTCGAGCGCGCCCGGGCGGCCTTCGTCCCGGACCTCGACCTCGGCGCCCGGCTGGACCGGCTGCACCGGCTCGAGGACCTCGTGCGGGAGAACCGGGAGGTGCTCGAGCAGGCGCTGGCCGCCGACCTCGGCAAGCCACCCGCGGAGGCCTGGCTGACCGAGCTCGGCTTCACCCTCGACGAGATCGCCGGGATCCGCCGGGAGCTCGGCGGCTGGATGACCCCCTCCCGGATCCCCGTCCCGCTGAGCCTCGCCCCGGCCCGCTCCCGCGTGGAGCACCAGCCGCTGGGGACCGTGCTCGTGATGGCGCCGTGGAACTACCCCGTCCAGCTCGTGCTGAGCCCGCTGGCGGGAGCCCTCGCCGCGGGCAACACCGTCGTCGTCAAGCCCTCCGAGGTCTCCGCGACCGTCTCCGGGGTGCTCGCCGAGCTGCTGGAGCGCTACCTGGGGGACTGCGTGAGCGTGGTCGAGGGCGGCGTGCCGGAGACCACGCGGCTGCTCGAGCACCGCTTCGACCACGTCTTCTACACCGGCAACGGAACGGTGGCCCGGATCGTGATGGCCGCCGCCGCCCGCCACCTGACCCCGGTGACCCTCGAGCTGGGCGGGAAGTCCCCGGTCTGGGTGGACGGCTCGACCGACCTTCGGACCGCCGCGCGGCGGATCGTGTGGGGGAAGTTCCTCAACGCCGGCCAGACCTGCGTGGCCCCGGACCACGTGCTGGGCACCCCCGAGACGCTCGCCGCCCTCGAGCCGGAGCTCGTGCGGGCGGTGGAGGAGCACTACGGCACGGACCCGCGTCGCAGCGGCTCGTACGGGCGGATCGTCACCGGCCGCCACCTCGACCGGCTGACCGGGCTCCTGGACCAGGTCCCCGGCCACGACATCGTCTGCGGGGGGACGGCCGAGGCGGGGGAGCGGTATCTCGCACCCACGGTGGTGCGCTCCGCGCCGGACGGCCCGCTCATGGCCGAGGAGCTGTTCGGGCCCGTCCTGCCCCTGGTGCCGGTGTCCTCCCCCGAGCACGCGGTGGAGCTGATCACCGCCCGCGACAAGCCGCTGGCCCTCTACGTGTTCACCGAGGAGGGCTCGGTCAAGGAGCTGTTCCGCCGGCACACGTCCTCCGGCGGGCTGTCCTTCAACGCGCCCCTGCTGCACCTCACCAGCCCCGCGCTGCCGTTCGGCGGAGTGGGGGAGAGCGGCACCGGGGCCTACCACGGGAAGTTCTCGTTCACCACGTTCTCCCACGCGCGCGCGGTCCTGGACAAGCCGCTCGCCCCCGACACGCTGCGGGTCGTCTACCCGCCCTACCGGGGCCTGCGGGGCCGGCTCGCCGCCGCGGCGGTCGGGCTGCGCCGGCCCCGCCGCCGGACACGACACGCCGTGTCCGAAAATTAATCCTGTCCACCGACCGGGGCCCGGACCGGCGCACAGCCTGTGCACAACGGGACCCCGGCGGCGGAAATCCGCGACCCCCGCGGAGGCGCCCTGTGGATGGGGAACGGCCTTCCTGGGGATAGTGCGAAAGGAGCTGTGGACAACCCTCACCACTGCATCTAGGGGTCGCTTCCCCTTCCCGACACTAGATGTAGTATTGAAATCAGCCACCCGGAGAGACCCCTTCACCGCCGCAGAGTCTGCGGAAGTCCCGGATCTCCCCCGCACACCACCCGACCGACCAAGGGGAAACAGCGATGTCCGTGACCGTGTACAGCAAGCCTTCCTGCGTCCAGTGCAATGCCACCTACCGGGCCCTGACCAAGAAGGGCATCGAGTACAGCGTCGTCGACGTCACCGAGGACGAGGCCGCCCTGGCCCACGTCCTGGCCCTCGGCTACCAGCAGGTCCCGGTCGTCGAGACCGCGTCCGAGCACTGGTCGGGCTACCGTCCGGACAAGATCACCTCCCTGGCCGTCCTCCTCTCGGCCTGAAACACCGGCGCGCCGCCCGCTTCCCCGCGGCGCCCCGGACCACCCACCACCGACCCCATCCCGGAGCGCGGAAGCAATGAGCACGCACCACCCCGGCACCCTTCCCGGGACCGCTCAGCAGGACCACGGCGACGCCGCCGCGGCTCCGGACGGTCACGGCCCGCTCGTGGTCTACTTCTCCTCGGTCTCCAACAACACGCACCGCTTCGTTGAGAAGCTCGACGCCCGCGTGCTGCGCCTTCCTCTTCTGACCGGGGAGGAGCCCCCCGAGATCACCGAGCCCTTCGTGCTGGTCGCCCCGACGTACGGGCGCCCCAACGGCAGCGGGTCCGTCCCGCCGCAGGTCGTGAAGTTCCTCAACAGGGAGACCAACCGGCAGCTGCTGCGCGGCGTCATCGGCGCGGGCAACACCAACTTCGGCCCGGCGTTCTGCCTGGCCGCGGACAGGATCGCGGCCAAGTGCGGCGTCCCCGTCCTCTACAAGTTCGAACTCATGGGCACCCCCGAGGATGTCCACAAGGTCAATCAAGGATTGGAACAGTTTTGGCGACAATTTCCGCAGCTCCGGGCGTGAGCGTCGAGCCCGGCCACGAGGACACGCGCGTCCCGGAGAAGTACCGGGGCCTGGGCTACCACGAGCTCAATGCCCTGCTGAACCTCTACGACGCCGACGGGCACATCCAGTTCGACGCCGACCGGCAGGCCGCGCGGCAGTACTTCCTGCAGCACGTGAACAACAACACCGTCTTCTTCCACGACCTCGAGGAGAAGCTCGACTACCTGGTCTCGCACCAGTACTACGAGCCCGAGATCCTGGCGAAGTACAGCATGGAGTTCATCAAGCGGCTCTCCAAGCGGGCCTACTCCCGGAAGTTCCGCTTCGAGACCTTCCTGGGCGCGTTCAAGTTCTACACGTCCTACACGCTGAAGACCTTCGACGGCCAGCGCTACCTCGAGCGCTTCGAGGACCGCGTGGTCATGGTCTCCCTGTACCTCGCCGACGGCAACGAGCTGCTCGCCGAGCAGCTGGTCGACGAGATCATCTCCGGGCGCTTCCAGCCGGCGACCCCCACGTTCCTCAACGCGGGCAAGCAGCAGCGCGGCGAGCTCGTCTCCTGCTTCCTGCTCCGCATCGAGGACAACATGGAGTCCATCGGGCGCTCCATCAACTCCGCCCTGCAGCTGTCCAAGCGCGGCGGCGGCGTGGCGTTCGCGCTGAGCAACGTCCGCGAGGCCGGGGCCCCGATCAAGCGGATCGAGAACCAGTCCTCGGGCATCATCCCGATCATGAAGCTGCTGGAGGACTCGTTCTCCTACGCCAACCAGCTGGGCGCCCGCCAGGGCGCGGGTGCGGTGTACCTGCACGCCCACCACCCCGACATCTACAGCTTCCTGGACACCAAGCGGGAGAACGCGGACGAGAAGATCCGCATCAAGACCCTCTCCCTGGGCGTGGTCATCCCGGACATCACGTTCGAGCTGGCCAAGAAGAACCAGGACATGTACCTGTTCTCCCCGTACGACGTGGAGCGGGTGTACGGGATGCCCTTCTCGGACGTCAACGTGTCCGAGAAGTACCACGAGATGGTCGCCGACGGCCGGATCACCAAGAAGAAGATCAAGGCCCGCGAGTTCTTCCAGACGCTGGCCGAGGTGCAGTTCGAGTCCGGGTACCCGTACGTCATGTTCGAGGACACCGTGAACCGGGCCAACCCGATCGACGGCAAGATCATCATGTCCAACCTGTGCTCCGAGATCCTCCAGGTCTCCGAGCCCTCCACGTACCACGAGGACCTGGACTACGACGAGGTCGGCAAGGACATCTCCTGCAACCTCGGCTCCCTCAACATCGCGCTGACCATGGAGTCCCCGGACTTCGGGCAGTCGGTGGAGACCGCGATCCGGGGGCTCACCGCGGTGTCGGACATGTCCGACATCACCTCGGTGCCCTCGATCGAGCGCGGCAACCAGATGTCCCACGCCGTGGGCCTCGGGCAGATGAACCTGCACGGCTACCTCGCCAAGGAGCACATCCACTACGGCTCCGAGGAAGGCCTCGACTTCACGAACATCTACTTCTACACGGTCACGTACCACGCGATCCGTGCGTCGAACGAGATCGCGAAGGAGCGCAGGGCGGTGTTCGCCGGCTTCGAGCGGTCCCAGTACGCGTCGGGGGAGTACTTCGCCAAGTACACCGACCGCGAGTGGGCTCCCGCCACCGGGCGGGTCCGCCGGCTGTTCGCGGAGGCGGGCGTGCACATCCCCACCCGGGGCGACTGGGAGCAGCTCAAGGCCTCGGTCATGGAGCACGGGATGTACAACCAGAACCTGCAGGCCGTGCCGCCCACCGGGTCGATCTCCTACATCAACAACTCGACGTCCTCGATCCACCCGATCGCCTCGAAGATCGAGATCCGCAAGGAGGGCAAGCTGGGCCGCGTGTACTACCCGGCGCCCTTCATGGACAACGAGAACCTGGAGTACTTCCAGGACGCGTACGAGATCGGCTACGAGAAGATCATCGACACCTACGCCGCGGCCACGCAGCACGTGGACCAGGGCCTGTCCCTGACCCTGTTCTTCAAGGACACGGCCACCACCCGCGACATCAATAAGGCGCAGATCTACGCGTGGCGCAAGGGCATCAAGACGATGTACTACTCCCGGATCCGCCAGCTGGCGCTCGAGGGCACGGAGGTCGAGGGCTGCGTGTCCTGCATGCTCTGACCGCCGGCCCCGGCGACCACCCCAAGACTCCCCGCGTGCGTCCGCAGGACGCGCGCGGGGGCCCACCCCGTTCGAGGAAGAGACAGAGACCATGACTCTGGAGAAGAGCGAGAGCATCGACAAGGTGCAGCTGCTCCACCACCAGGCCCAGGCCATCAACTGGAACCGGATCGAGGACCCCAAGGACGACGAGGTCTGGGACCGGCTGACCGCGAACTTCTGGCTGCCCGAGAAGGTGCCGATCTCCAACGACGTCCCGTCGTGGAAGACGCTGACCGCGGAGGAGCAGGAGCTCACCATGCGGGTCTTCACCGGGCTCACGCTGCTGGACACCATCCAGGGCACCGTGGGCGCCGTGTCCCTGATCCCGGACGCGGTCACCCTGCACGAGGAGGCGGTGTACACCAACATCGCGTTCATGGAGTCGGTGCACGCGAAGTCCTACTCCTCGATCTTCTCGACGCTGTCCTCCATGAAGGACATCGACGACGTCTTCCGCTGGGCCCGGGAGAACCCGTACCTGCAGAAGAAGGCCGACATCGTCATCAAGTACTACAAGGGCGACGACCCGCTGAAGAAGAAGGTCGCCTCGACCCTGCTCGAGTCCTTCCTCTTCTACTCCGGGTTCTACCTGCCCATGTACTGGTCCTCCCGGGCCAAGCTGACGAACACCGCCGACCTGGTCCGCCTCATCATCCGGGACGAGGCCGTGCACGGCTACTACATCGGCTACAAGTTCCAGCGCGCCCTGGCCCTGGAGTCGCAGGAGCGCCAGGACGAGCTGAAGCTCTACACCTACGAGCTGCTCGAGGAGCTCTACGAGAACGAGGTGCGCTACACCGAGTCCCTGTACGACGGTGTCGGGTGGACCGAGGACGTCAAGAAGTTCCTGCACTACAACGCCAACAAGGCCCTCAACAACCTGGGCTTCGAGGCGCTGTTCCCCAAGGAGATGACCGACGTCTCGGCGGCGATCCTCTCCGCGCTGTCCCCGAACGCCGACGAGAACCACGACTTCTTCTCCGGCTCGGGCTCCTCCTACGTGATCGGCAAGGCCGTGAACACGGAGGACGAGGACTGGGACTTCTGATCCCGTGTGAGATGCCGGGCTAGTTGGCCAAACCAGTTGTGAGACGCCGAGCTAGTTGGCCAAAGCGGCCATAGTTGGCCAAAGCGTCTCCCGCAGATCAGGGGAGTACGGTGAGTGATCGTTCTGGAGCTGGGCGGTTCCCGTGTCCCAAAAAAACGGGTGGCCCTGTTGCAACAGCGTCACCCCGATTCGGGGCAGCGGACCCGATGCCAAGTATGGCTCCAGGCAGTACTATCCGTCAGAGTTTCTGACGATTGAAGGCCCGGTCGCTGAGGCGACCGGGCCTTCCTATTCTTGGACCTTAACTACGAACAATCTGCGGCACTGCTCCAAATCCGCTGACCTGTGATCGGGCTTCTTGTCATTACCTCATGTCGCGCTTTGCAAGCTTTGGAACAAGGCTCGACCCAGCAGCTTGACGACCTCGAGCTGAACGCGCTCGTCGCTGAAAAGGTGGTCGACCATCTGACCCTGGTCGGCCTGATTGCGGAACGCGGCGGAGAGCACGGAGTTCTTCAGGTCGGGACTGACCATGAACTGGGCCTCGGAGTTGTTCTTCGCTTGGGCCACGAGCCGGTCGTCCTGCTGCAGGGAGTTCAGCTGGGAAGTCACGAAGTTCTCCCGCACGTCCTTGGGAAGATCCTGGCCGAAGATCTCGTTGAGCCGGTTCACGACCTCTTCCAGGGCCACGAGCTTCGGGTCCCGGTTCATCCCGGAGCCGGCGGCGCTGAGCGGGTTCAGCTCGCGGGCCTCTCCGGAGACCAAGGTCATGTCGGCTGCGGGGCCGCGGGGGCGGCTGACGACGTCGAGCAGGTCCACGGTGGACAGGTCGGGGGTCTCTGAGCGCTCGTCCTGCTTGGTGACCTCCCACAGCACCCGGTAGAACATGGCGCGTTTGGCGACGTCGGTGTCCTCGAAGTCCAGCAGCTGGGAGAGGAAATCATAGAGGTTGGTAAAGGTCCGCAGGTCCTTGCGGAACAGGTCCCCGAACGTGAGCGTCTCGCCGTCTGCCGGCGTGTAGACCACCTCGGAGAAGCCGCCTTCCTCTGCCGTCCGGCACACATCGGCGCGCCGGCCAGCGCGATCATCATCCCGGAGGACGGGTCGCCGGTCCTCCACGCAGCCTGACGGAGGCCCGATCACGGGGCGCTTCCCTGATCGCCTCTTGGCGTATCCGCTCGGCGCCTCAACGGTCCGTTCGCCCCTGCCCGACGGCGCGGACTCACTCCGCGGCCGCGACCCCGAGGTCCACGGCGTGGCCGCTGATGGTGCGGGCCAGGTCGATGTCGCGGCTGGTGATCCCGCCGACATCGTGGCTGGAGAGCGTGACGCCGACCTCGGGGTAGGTGAGGGTGAGGTCGGGGTGGTGGTTGGCCTCGTCGGCGGAGGCGCCGATGCGGTTCACGAGCTCCAGCCCGGTGGAGAACTTCCGGGTCCTGAAAGTGGCGACGAGAGTCTCACCGGCCTGGCGCCAGCCGGTGAGCCCGGCCTCGGCGACCTCGGCAGCGGACACCTTCCGTTGGGCATCAGTCATGGTGCCATCATGGCCCCGGCGGGCCGCCGCGGGCCACCCCTAAGACCTGGTCTCAATACCTGATCTGTCGTTGCCGCCCGCTTGGGAGTGCTTCACAGTGCCTGCATGACGACGAGGAAGCAGTCGTGGATGGTCGATGACCGTCTGTGGGAGCTGATCGCCCCGCTGATCCCTCCCCAGCCACCTCCTCGAGGGCCCGCGGGGCCGACCCCGGATCGATGACCGTGCCGCCCTGGGAGGGATCCTGTTCGTGCTCCACACCGGGTGCCGCTGGCGGGATCTGCCCCCGGCCTTGGGCTGCGGATCCCGGCATACCGCCTGGCGCCGCCTGCGCGAGTGGCAGGAGGCCGGGGTGTGGGAGAAGCTGCACCGGGCTGTGCTCGAGGAGCTCTCCGAGCAGGAGATCCTCGACTGGTCGAGGGCCAGCATTGATGCTGTGTCCGTGCGGGCCAAAAAGGGGGGCGAGCTGACCGGTCCCAACCCCACTGACCGCGGGAAACCAGGCACGAAGTACCACCTGCTCACCGACGCGGCCGGCCTGCCCCTGCACGAACTGGTCTCAGCAGCCAACACACACGACAGCAAGCTCTTCGAGCCGCTGCTGGAGACCAATCCGGCAGTGCGCGGTCGCCGCGGTCGTCCGGGGCGACCTCGCCGCCGGCCGGAGAAGCCGCAGCGGACAAGGGCTACGACTACCCGAGGTGCCGTCGCTACCTGCACCGGCGAGGCATCAAGGTTCGGATCGCTCGCCGCGGAATCGAGGCCAAGACCCTCCTGGGCCGGCACCGCGGGGTCGTAGAGCGCACCATCTCCTGGGTGCCGCGCTTCAAGCGCCTCGGGCTGCGCTACGACCGCACCGCAGCCACGCTGTTGCCGTTGCTCCTGCTCGCTGTCACACTCATCAACTTCCGCCGACTCCGCCAGTCGACCGAGTTCTGAGACCAGGTCTAATCCGCAAGGGCGTACACACCCGGGCACTGCCGCGGTCAGGAATGCGCGGAGTCAGCAGCTGTCGAGGCTACGGATCCTTCCGACATGCCACTGGATCCACTTATCTACGTGGCTGAAGGCCAAAGTCGAACGGATGGGGGCCCCGCTGTATTTGATGCAAGACATCTGCGCACGGTACGGCCGTGCTGCGGCCTATGGGGCCACTGCAAGTGATTAGCTAATGCACATAGTGCATTCCACCCAATCGCAAGGACGCTATGGGCCACCGCAGGTCAGCCATGTTCATAGACTTCGACAACTTCTTCAGTGGATTGCTCAGTAGCGACCCGAAAGCAGCCCTCGAGCTCGCAGAACGACCGTCCGCATGGATCAACCGACTGGCCACGCACGACGCTGACGACGTCCGACGCTGGCTAGTACTGCGTTGCTACATGAACCCTTCTGGCAGCATCGCCCACCCCCTGCAACCGGGGGAGCGGCTGTACTTTTCGAAGTTCCGGCCATTCTTCACCCAGGCCGGCGTGGAGGTCGTGGACTGCCCCAGTCTCACGCGGGGGGCGAAGAACGGAGCGGACATCCGCATCGTGATCGACGTGATGACCGCTCTGCAGCACGACACCTGCTATGACGAGTTTGTCCTGGCCTCCAGCGACGCGGATTTCACGCCGTTGCTCCAGGTGCTGCGCGCTCATGATCGTCGGACTGCAATCATCGCCACTGGCTCGACGGCGGTGGCCTATGAGGCCCTGGCTGACCAGTACCTCGATGAGCAGGACCTGTTCGACCTCATGGCCCCGGACCAGGAGTCAGAAACTGACGTCGCTGAGGAAGCTGCGGCGATCCTGGAAGTACACAGCGTCGCAGGGGACGCCACTCCCGGGGGCCGGCCGAACGACGAGGAGGCATGGCGGGAGTTCTGCGAGGTGGTGCGCAGCGATTACGAGTCCTCCAAGGTGCCCATCAATTCTGCCCGCCTTGCCAGCCGGATCCACGCAGATCTGGGTGAAGTCGTCACACGTACCCGGTGGTTCGGTGGAGGAACGTTCCGGAAGGCCGTCGAGCGGATCGGCTTGCCCAACCTCAACTTCTCACCGCACCACTTCTGGGACTCGACCAGGCACCCGGCACCCGAACCCGTCCAGCCTGAGCCGAGCGACCCGCCGGAGGTCCCGGCGCCGCTTCCCCCGGGTATCACCCGATTCTGCGACGTCGCGAAAATGCCCCGACTGCCGCAGGAACACTGGCCCGTCGTGTTCGAGGTGCTCTCGGAGTACGCCCGTGAATTCGACTTCAACCTCTCGGAGGCCTCGAAGTGGTCCAGGGACCGCGCCAGGGAACTCGGTGTTGAGGTCTCCCGCAGAGCACTTCTCTACGTTATTCGAGGTGCCCGAACCGGTGGCGCCGACCTCAGTGCGGACCAGGCCCCTGATGCCCCTGCCATCGGCCGCGCTGTGCTCAGCAGCGTGCTCGAACAGGCCGCCCTGGCGGGCTTCTCTCCTTCCGAGGACGAGAAACAAGACCTGACCGACTGGCTAGCAGTCGACGCGTCAAGCTCCAGGCTTGTCCACGGAATGCAGTGACGACCGGAACGGTGCCCGTCCTTCAGCCTTGCGCGGGTCGCTGGCAACGCTGTCGCCCGCTCAGCATGAACTCTTGAACGGTTGGAGCCGGGCGGTGTCGAAGGGGTCGGGAATGGCCAACTAAGCCGGGTCGGCGAGCACATGCCTGATGTGAGCAAAAATGCCTAGATCTCGGGAGTTCAGGACTGGTCACATTGGCCAGTTAGCCCGGTGCCTCACACCCGGCCCGACGCACGAGCACGACGACGACGGTCCGGCCTGCCTTCCCGAGGTGGGCCCGACCGCCGTCGTCTCCGAGCGCTCGAGAATTTCATCCCATCGTCGGTTTCTCGGGTGTGAGATCTCAATCCATCCGTCAGTTCTTCAAGCTAGATGTCAGTGCGGCACCCGAGTGTGAGTGGTCAACTGAACTGTCATCGACCGACGAGTAGCACGTGCCGTCGACAGCCATCATGGTGCACAGAGCAAGGCCCCGGAGGGAAACCTTCGGGGCCTTGCCCTGCTGTTCTGTGTCACTTGCTCCGCTGGGCCGCGACCCAGGCCATGTCCTCGAGATCTGTGGTGCGAAGCTGCCCCTTCAGCTATGCGATCCTGACCTGTCCGGACGCTACGGAGTAGTCGACGGCACGTGAGGACCGGCCCCGTGGTGGCAGACGAAAGACCTTGAGGGAGCGGATCCAGCGGGGCTGCCCCGGGGGGCCTGAATCGCCGCCCTGCTGTCGTGTTGTCTCAGCCTGCCGTCTCAACCCGGATCTCGGCTGAACGCGGCCGTCGGATCGTCCACGGCCAGGTCATGAGCGCCCACGCCACGGTGATGATGAGGAACTCCACCAGCAAGTACCACGGCCAGGGCCCGAACAGGTCGAGGATCGAGGGGTTGTCCGGCTTCCCGTTGAGGAAGCCGTAATTGGTCCCCAGCCAGTTGTTGAGCCCGAAGGTTGCAACCGCCCACATGACAGTGACGGCCAGGGTCAGGCGGTAACTGCGCCAGTCAACGGGGCCGCCACGTCCCCACATCAGGTACAGGGCTGCCCACAGCACAAGGATGTGCTGGACCCAGAGGTCGATGAAGTCGATGTGGGGGAAGTCCGGCGAGTCGAGGGCGGGGGTCAGGATGGCCTGCGGGTTGAGAGTGAGTCCCCAGTAGTAGGTGAGCGCCGTCGCCCAGCGGACCCGTGTCCACAGGGCGATGACAGCGACCATCCATGCGAGATCCGAGAGGTGGACCGGCAGAGAGATGTGGACCTCGAAATTGCCCGGCCACCACCGGTAGACGAGCATCGTCACCGTATACGTGGCCAGCACCGAGGCGAAAACTCGGGAGAAGATTACCTCGGCTTCGGAATCCCGCAGACGGCGGCCCAGCACCACCACGACCGCAGCACCGAGGACGCAGACGCCCAGAGCAGCCCAGTGAGTGGGGCCGTAGGGTACGAAGACCTCCTCGTTGGGCATCGCCGTCTCCCCTCGACCTGTCGGGATTATAGGCGTCCAAGGCCGAGCGCCAGAAGCGCGAGGTGACTCACCCGGGACCAGGAAAGGTCGGAGAGCACCTCCCAGACCGGAGACCGACGTCCGGGGTCGGTCGGACCGAGGAGGCACCGGCGACGTTGCGGTCGGTGAGGATCGCGGCCCAGCCGGTGTTCCGGCGCACGATCTCCGCGTGCTGAAGCGTGCCGTGCTCGTTCTGCCAGTGCATACCCTCCGTCCGATGCTGCGAGTGACGGAGACCAACTGGTAGGGCCGCTTGGCCCGCGGTCGTGCATCGCCCCGAAGCAGCGGCACCCGTCCTGCGCCGGTGTAGCCGAGGCTGTGTGACCTGTGAACTCCGCCGGAACCACGGAGGTCGCAATCCTGCCCTCTACGTCCCATAGCCGCAACGGCACCCGGTACCGAGGTGCGTTCAGCTCATCCATCCCAGACCCTCCCTTGCGGGTTCGGACGGCGGAATCACAGCGGATGCGTCTGATTGTCTTCTGCTAAGAGACCGTTGCGGCAGTGGGGAACCGCCCTGCTGCATGACAGGCCGAGAGGGGCCACGAGCCTGTACACCATGGCGTGCGGCAGGAGTATGCCGCAGGCGGAGAGGGTGCCCCAGGCAGCTGCTCGCTCCGTGAGCTGGTGCCATGGCATCCCGGGGTGGGACAGTCGCGGGGTAGTGTTCGTGGTGGACACGTAGAACTCGCCTTCTGGTGTCTGCGGCTCGCTCGGTCTTACTGGACCGGGCGAGCCATTCTCAGTGGGTGGTGAGTGGAACTCCCCTGGAGTCGGAGGGAGTCCTCGAAGGCCCTGGGGCTGAAGCCCTCTCCCGGAAACGCCCGGATCGACGGGCCTCCCGCGAATTACCCGCAACACTCGCCAACGGGTGCGGCCACCTTGCCCTGGACGGCGATGGCATCGCTCGACCCCACGCCCGGGTGCACACGGAGGGGTTGCTCACACCTGGTCCCACAACCCGCTCGCCCGGGGCAGTGGGCGAGGTGGGTGAAGGCGACGGCCGGCAGCAACAGCGGGAGCAGGGTGGCTTCGGTGTGGTCGGCACGGATCGTGAACGACGACCTGATCACCGGGGGGCTGGGTGGCCAGCAGGCTGTATCCACCGGTATCGGGCACAGGAGGGGGCCTCCCTATTGGCCGGTCCGCAGATTCCACCCGGCAGGGGGACGTAGGCGTTGTCGGTGTTCGTCGGCACTGAGGCGTGCACGTCCGGGGAGGGCGCCGTGGCATCGACGTCGGAAGGGCCTATGTCGACCTTCTCGGGCACGGGAGGGGTCGGGTGCTGTTGATGCGGTGGGGCCGGAGGCTCCCGGCGACGCCGGTCAAAGGCAGTGGCACCACGATCCACAACTCAGTTCGCCCGACGGCGCCGCTGACGGTGACCTGCCGGAGCGGACACGCCTCGTCGCTCCAGGGCCTTGTCGAGCACCCACTGCGGGGTGCGCCCGGACGGGGACTTGGCCAGCGGCGGCAAGGCGTCGGGGAGACCGCGGGCAACGAGCACTATGTCACGACAGAACTCCCGGGCGTCGGGAACGGGCAGAACAACATCCCTCCGGACAGCCCTGCGGGCAGGTCCGCTCGGATGTCACCTGAGGGTGCGGGAGTTCCCTTCATCCGCCGGAGTGGGTGCCGCCACGAAGCAAGCACAGAGGACTGCCACGGAATTATCACACCCACAGTGGGGTCTTCCGGGAAGTACTGCAACACGACGCTCCGTGGCGAAATGTGACGGCGGAAGGCAGCCGGTGGCCCACCCACGGGGCAGGTGCGTATGTTCCCGTCTAACTGCACGACACCGGGGTCCGTCGAGGACGGCGCGGGCTCGTCCAGTCTCACCCAGTCGAGATCCGAGGAGGCCGCATGGCCGCTACACCCACCCTGACCGACCGTCTGACAGCAGGCCCTGTCATCTGCGCAGAGGGCTTCCTGTTCGAACTGGAACGGAGGGGCTACCTCAGCGCGGGCGAGTTCGTTCCCGAGGTCGCGCTGGAGTACCCGGAGGCCCTGCGCACACTGCACGTGGACTTCCAGCGCGCCGGATCGGACATCGTCGAGGCGTTCACCTACAACGGGCACCGCGAGAAGATGCGCGTCATCGGCAAGGAGGACCTGCTCGAACCGCTCAACCGGTCCGCACTGCAGATCGCCCGAGAGGTTGCCGACGCCCGTCCCGGTGACCTGATGGCGGGAAACATCTCGAACACCAACATCTGGGATCCGTCCGATCCGGGCAGCCAGGCCAGCGTGCGGGCGATGTTCGAGGAGATGGTGGGGTGGGCGGTCGACGAGGGAGCCGACCTCATCGTCGGGGAGACCTTCTACTACGCCGGTGAGGCGCTCGCCGCGCTCGACGTGGCACAGAAGTCCGGGTTGCCGGTCGTCATCACCCTCGCTCCCATGGCCTTCGAGGAGATGGCGGACGGGATCGGTGTGGTGGAGACCGCGCAGCGCCTCGAGCAGGCCGGAGCCGATGTCGTGGGCATGAACTGCTTCCGGGGTCCGGAGACGATGATGCCGTGGGTGAGGCAGATCCGTGCGGCGGTCTCGTGCCACGTGGCCGCGCTCCCGGTGCCGTACCGGACGACGGAGGCCGAGCCGACCTTCTTCAACCTCAGCGACCCGCGGGCCCGGGTGGCCTCTCCGCACCACCGGGCGTTCCCGACGGCGCTGGACCCGCTGGCCACCAACCGGTACGAGATCAGGCATTTCGCGGAGGAGGCCCTCGAGCTCGGTGTGCACTACCTGGGCGTGTGCTGCGGGGCCTCTCCGATGCACGTGCGTGAGGTCGCCGAAGCGGTGGGGCGTGTGACCGAGGCGAGCCGGTTCTCCGAGCGGATGGAGAACCACTTCATGTACGGGAGCAATGAGCGTCTGCCCGCGCACATCGTGGAGCTGGGCGACCGCGCCTGAGAAGGCGTGGGCCGGCGCCG
>NZ_JBISWJ010000008.1:0-93754 GCF_044462225.1 Kocuria kalidii
CGCCGGCCCGCCCCAGCGGGGTGGGGCGGCGGACACCGAGACGGCCGCCGATGTCCGACCGACACTCTCCCTTCGGAGCACGGCGTGGCCGACGACGTGATCGAGGTGGGATTCGTCCGCGCGGCCTGCGATGCCGGAACCGGGCCGGCCCGTCGTCGTCCCCAGGACGGGGCTGGTCGGTGCGCGACGCTCGGCGGCCGCCTACTGCGGCCGCTGTGAGACGTCGACCCCGGTGACCGGGTCGCCGGCCCGTTCGTAGAGGAGCGAGACCGCTCCCTTCGGAAAAGCGCGCGGCGCCTGCACCGGGGTGAAGGCGGCCGGGACGGTGCCGTCGCCGAAGAGACGCTTGCCCGAGCCCAGGACCAGCGGATAGAGGATGAGGTGGAGCCGGTCGACGAGGCCCTCCCGCAGCAGGGTCGTCACCAGGTTGCCGCTGCCGATGACGTGCACCTCCTCGAACCGGTCCTTGAGCGCTCGCACCTCGGTCGCGACGTCCGTCAGCGCCATGGTTCCCTCCCACGACGGGTCGGTCGGCGTACGCGAGACGACGAACTTCGGCACGGCGTTGAACGTGGCGGCGATCGGGTCGTCGTCGCCGTGGGCCGGCCAGTAGCCCGCGAAGATGTCGTACGTCCTGCGACCGAGCAGCAGCGCATCCAGACGCGCGATGCCGGCACCGATCGTCTCGCCCGACTCGTCGTCGAAGTACGCCCCCTGCCAGCCACCCAGTGCGAAGCCGTCCGCACGGTCCTCCTCGGGCCCGCCCGGGGCCTGGTAGACACCGTCGAGGGTGAGGAAGATGTCGGCCTGGATGATGCCCATGGTGGTGTCCTCCGGTGTGGTGCTGAGACGTCCGAGGCGGACCATGGTCCCGCCACGGAACCCGGGCGTCAACCCTCGCACGCCGACGACGGCACACCCGGCCCCACCGGTCCCGACGCATCGTGCGAGCCGGGACGATCGCGGCGTCCATCACGGTCTCGCGCTCAGCACGGCGGGGGGTCGTCCGCCGGACCGACGGGCGGAAGTCCAGGGGTCCGGTCCGGAAGGCGGCGGGTCGCCGGGCCGCCCGCACCAGCTGACCCCGCGCTCCGGCCCCGCCATCCCCAGGAGCACGGGGGTGTTCCGTCGTCTGCCCCGAATCCGTTAGCGTGTCCGCGGCCGTCACTACACTGGGCCGCATGAACGAGCAGGATCCGGGTCTGTCCCGGGCCGCTGCGGCCCCCGCCGGCCGTGCGGCACTTCCCGCGGACGCGACCGTCACGCCCGCTCCGGTCGACGACGCAGAGGCCCCGGACCTGGTCGACCCCGGCGCCGTCGACACGTCCCTGCGCACTCCGGCCCAGCGCTCCCGCACCTTCGCCGGGATCCTGGGAAACACCGCGCTCGCCAACATCACGACCAGCTACCTGTGGTTCTCCCTGACGTTCTGGGTGTACCTGGAGACGCGCAACGTGATCGCCACCGGAGTGATCGGCGGCGCGTACATGCTGCTGATCGCGCTCTCCAGCATCAGTTTCGGCACGTTCGTGGACCGCTACCGCAAGCTGGCCGTGATGCGCTTCGCCGCGGGCTTCACGCTGGTGATGTTCGCGCTGTCCGGAGTCATGTTCCTGCTGACGCCCACGGCCTCGCTGCTGGACCTGACCCAGCCGTGGTTCTGGCTCTTCACCCTGGTCATTCTGATCGGCGGCGTGGTGGAGAACATGCGCAACATCGCCCTGTCCACCACGGTGACCATCCTCATCGAGCCGGATCGGCGGGCCAACGCCAACGGAATGGTGGGCATGGTGCAGGGACTGATGTTCATCGTCACCTCGGTGCTCTCCGGGCTGTCGATCGGGCTGATGGGCATGGGCTGGACGATCGTCGTCGCCGTGGTGCTCACGGCGCTGGCGTTCGCACACCTGCTCACGCTGAGCATCCCCGAGGAGGTGCGCCCGGCCGCCACGGACGCGCACGGGGGATTCGACCTGCGCGGTTCCTACGCCGCTGTGCTGGCCGTCTCGGGACTGTTCGCGCTGATCCTGTTCTCCACGTTCAACAACTTCATCGGTGGCGTCTACATGGCGTTGATGGATCCCTACGGCCTGGAACTGTTCCCCGTGGAGCTGTGGGGAGCCTTCTTCGCGCTCGGCGCCACCGGCTTCATCGTGGGCGGCGCGCTGATCGGCAAGTTCGGACTCGGCTCCAACCCCTTGCGCACCATGCTCATCACGGTGATCGCGATGGGGGTCCTCGGTGCGGTGTTCACGCTGCGGGAGTGGGCATGGCTGTACATCGCCGGCATCTGGCTCTACATGTGCCTGTTCCCGTTCGTGGAGGCCGCCGAGCAGACGATCATCCAGCGGGTGGTGCCGCTGCAGCGGCAGGGCCGGGTGTTCGGGTTCGCCATGGCGTTCGAGTCCGCGGCGGCACCGATCACCGCGTTCCTCATCGCGCCGATCGCCCAGTTCTGGATCATCCCGTACGCGCGGTCGGCGGAGGGCTCGGCCCAGCTGGCGCCGCTGCTGGGGGAGGGCACCTCCCGCGGGATCGCCCTGGTGTTCCTGGTGGCCGGCCTCATCATGATCCTGGCGGCGCTGCTGGCGTTCCTGACCCCGGTCTACCGCCGGGTCTCGGCGTCGTACGCGCGGCAGGCAGCGGAGGACGCCGGAGGCGGCGTCACCGCGCCCTCGCCCACCGGATGAGCGCGGTGGCGCCGATGAGACGCAGGGCCAGGGGTCTCCTTGACCACCGGAACGACGGTGGTGAGACTGGACATTCCGCAGCGCGCCCCGTGCCCGTGCCCAGAGCCGAAGGTGGTCGCATGTCGTTCCAGGCCTATCTCGACAGCATCGAAGCGACAACGGGGCTGACGCCGCGGCAGTTCGTCGACCTGGCGCACGAACGCGGTTTCGACGCCTCGACCAGGGCGGCCCCCATTCTCGAGTGGCTCCGGGACGACTACGGCCTCGGCCGTGGCCACGCCATGGCCCTGGTCCACGTGATCACGAAGGGCCCCGGCATCAACCCGAAGCACGTTGGGAGCGGGGGCGCCCACCGCGACGAGTCGGACGAGCTCTGGCTCGACGGCGCGGCGTCCCGCCCACAGTAGGAGCCGCTTCATCGTGGCCGGCTCCGCGGACAGCTGCCCGCCGACTTGTGAGGATCCCTCCTCGCGGCAAGGATGAACCCGTGCTCGGACGCCGTTCCGACGAGGTCCGCCGCGACACGATCGGGTGGTGCACCCCGTGGACGGTGAGGCCAACGACCGGACGATGAGTCCCACCACCGGGGGGTGAGGCACGCCGTGCGCAACCGAGCAGGACCGACGTCCAGGGAACTCCGACAGGAACGGTGGTGCGGCGCATGAACTGGTATCTCGTGTGGATAGTGGGCTTTCTCCTGCTGCTGTTCGCCGTCAGCGTCAGATCGGCCCGGACCGTCAGGACGGCCGACGACTACGTGATGGCCGACTTCCGTCTCGGGTTCTTCCCGATCTGCGGGTCCGTCATCGCCACGGTGACAGGATCCGCGGCGCTCATCGGCAGCGCCGGCAAGGGCTTCGAGATGGGGATCTCGTACTTCATCACCGCCATCAGCTTCACCCTGTTCACGGTCGTCGCGGTGCTGGTGCTCGGGCCCACCATCCGCGGGCTGCGGCTCTACACGGTCCCCGAACTGTTCGCGCGGCGATTCGGGAGGCTGTCCGCGCTCGTCCCGGCACTGATCATCGGGTTCCTCTACATGACCCCCACGTTCGGCATGCAGCTGGTGGGCATGAGCGCGATCCTCTCCTCCATCACCGAGCTGCCGTCCTTCTGGGGCATCGTCCTCGGGTTCGCGGTGACCCTCGCCTTCACCCTGATCGGGGGCATGCCCAGCGTGGCCTGGACCGACGCCGTCCAGACCGTGGTCATCGTGGCCGGCGTCGTCATCACGCTCGTCATGGGCATCGCGTACGTCGGGGGCCCCGGTGCCGTCGTCGAGGCCACGCCCGAGCGGCTGCTGAGCTTCGGCAGCATCGGCTTCACCGAGCTGCTGAACTGGTTCCTGGTCTTCGGGCCGTTCTACATCGTCTGGCAGACCACCTGGCAGCGCCTGACCGCGGCCAGGACCACCACGGTGGGGATCTCCGCCGTCGTCACCGGGTTCGTCATCTCCGGCCTCATCGCGCTCCTGGCCATCTTCATCGGCATCGCCGCGGTCCAGGCGTTCCCGGCCGGGACGGACCCGGACACCATCTACACCTCGTTCGTCGCGGCGGTGTTCCCCGGTTCCATCGGCGGCCTCTTCATGGTGTCGCTCCTGGCGGCCCTGCTCACCGGCGCGACCTCCTTCCTGCTCAGCGGGGCGATCAACATCTCGAAGGACATCTACCAGGGGTGGGTCGATCCCACGGCCGACGACCAGAAGATCCTGCGGGTCTCCCGCCTGTCCGTCGGCTTCATGGCCGTCCTCGGCCTGCTGATCGCGCTGTGGGTCGAGGACATCATCGGGATCTACCAGGTGGCGCTGTCCTTCACGGCATCCGCGCTGGTCGCGCCCGTCCTGGCGGCCATGTTCTGGGAGCGGGCCACGAAGACCGGCGTGGTCGTCAGCACGGTCGGGGCCCTGGCAGCCACCCTGCTCTGGCGCCTCGCCGGCCAGCCGTTCGGCCTCCACGAGATCGCGCCGGGTCTCGTGGCCTCCGCCGTGCTGCTGGTGGTGGTCAGCCTCCTGACGTCCCACTCGCGGGACGAACAGGTCACCGCGTACTTCCACGCCTTCCGGCGCGACCGCGACCGCCAGGACGACGTGCCGGTGGAGGGCCCGGTCGCACCGTGAGCCGTGCACCCCGGGGCCTTCCAGCCCCCTGCTGGGCTCCGTCGTCGGGGCCCGTCGCCCGGGAGCCGGCGCTTGCGACGGCCGGCCGCGACGCCAGACACTGAGGCCAGTTCGCGGACGTCCGAGTCCGCCGTCGAGAGGACCCCATGGAGCCCACGACCGTCTATCCGGCCCGCATCGTCCGCACGATGGACCCGTCCCGGCCGACGGCGGAGGCCGTCGCCGTGCGCGGCGACCGGATCCGTGCCGTCGGCGGCGTCGCGGAGCTGCTGTCCTACCCCGGCGCGGTGCTCGACGAGCGCTACGCCGGCACCGTCCTGCTCCCCGGCTTCGTCGAGGCGCACAGCCACGCCGGCTCCGGCAACGTGTGGGCCAGCACCTACGTGGGCCTCGTGGACCGCACCGACCCCGACGGCCGGCGCTGGGCCGGGTGCCGGACCATCGACGAGGTGCTGGACCGGCTCCGCGAGGCCGAGGCGGAGCTGGAGGCCCCGGACGAGCCCCTGCTGGCCTGGGGCCTGGACCCGATCTACTTCCCGGGCCGGCCGCTCGCCGCCGCGGAGCTGGACCGGGTCTCCGCCACGCGCCCCGTCCACGTCGCGCACACCAGCGGGCACGTGTGCGCGGTGAACACCGCGGTGCTGCACCGGTTCGGGATCGACGCGTCCACGCCGGTCACCGGGGTCGTCAAGGACGACACCGGGAAGCCCACCGGGGAGCTGCGGGAGTTCGCCGCGATGGCGCTCGTCGGTGAGCTCACGGCGGGCTCCAGCCTGCTGGACGTCGACGAGCGGGCGCTGCGCCGGTTCGCGCAGGACGGCGTGAACACGGGCACCACCACGCTGACGGACCTGGGCACGACGACCCTGATGGACGACGACGGCGTGGCCCTGTACCGCTCGACCGTCGACGAGGACTACCCGGCCCGGCTGAACGTGTTCCACTTCGGCGCCGGCGTCGGCCGCGTCGCCCTCTCCCTGGCCGACGCGGCGGAGCGGCTGGTGCGGCTCCGCGGACTCTCCACGGAGCGTCTGCGCTTCGGCAACGTCAAGCTCATGCTGGACGGCTCCATCCAGGGCTTCACGGCGCGCCTGCTGGAGCCCGGCTACTTCGGCGACCAGCCGAACGGGATCTGGGCCGTGAGCCCGGAGGAGTTCCACGAGGCGTTCGAGACGTTCCACCGGGCCGGGCTGCTGGTGCACGTGCACTGCAACGGGGACCAGACGACCCAGCTGTTCCTCGACACGCTCGAGGCCGTCCTCACCGCCCACCCCCGTCCCGACCACCGGCACACCTGCACGCACTCGCAGCTGAGCACACCCGCCCAGTACCGGCGGATGGCCGCCCTCGGGGCGTGCGCGAACATCTTCGCCAACCACATCTGGGCCTGGGGCGACCAGCACCTGGACCTCACGGTGGGCCCCGACCGGGCCGCGCGCATGAACGCCGCCGCCACGGCGCTGCGGCTGGGCGTGCCGATCTCGCTGCACTCGGACACCCCGGTCACGCCGCTGGGCCCGCTGCACTCGGTGAAGCACGCGGTCACCCGGCTGACGGTGTCCGGGCGCGTCATGGGGGAGCACGAGCGGATCGGCGTGCAGGAGGCGCTGGAGGCCGTCACGATCGGCGGGGCCTACCTGCTGAGGACGGACCACGAGGTCGGCTCGCTCGAGGCCGGCAAGTTCGCGGACCTCGCCGTCCTGGCCGACGACCCGCTCGCCGTCGCGCCCGAGGACATCGGGGACATCCACGTCCTCGGCACGGTGGTCGGCGGCCGGCACCACGCCACCCGGGTCCCGGCCCCCGCGGCAGCCCCCGCGCCGTGACCGCCCGGCTCGGGATCATCGGAGGCTACCTCGGCTCCGGGAAGTCCACGCTCGTGAACCGGCTGCTGGCCGGGGTGCTGCCCGGCCGGGTCGCCGTCGTCGTCAACGACTTCGGCAGCGTCAACATCGACGCCGACCTCATCGCGTCGGCCTCCGGGGACACGGTCGAACTGACGAACGGCTGCATCTGCTGCCAGATCAGCGACGACGCCGCCCGCACCATGTCGGCGCTGGCCGCGCGCGGGGACCTGGACCACGTGCTGTGCGAGGTCAGCGGCGTGGGCGACCCCGGGCAGCTGGCGGCGTGGCGGGACTTCCCGGGCTTCTCGCCCGGCCCGGTGCTCGTCTGCGCGGACGCGACCGCCGTGCGGCGGCTGCTGGGGGACGAGTACGTCGGGGACACGGTGCGGCGGCAGCTCACCGCGGCCGAGGTGGTCCTCGTGACGAAGACGGACCTGGCCCTGCCCCCCGAGGTGGCGGACGCGGCGGAGGCGTGCCGCCGCGCCGCGCCGCGGGCGCGGCTCCTCCTGCAGGACCCGGCCGATCCCGGTGCCACGGCGGCCGAGGCCCTCGCGGGCTCGGCCCCGGGAGCGGCCGACGACGGCGGCGCGCCGCCCGATCCCGCCCTTGCGCAGCCGGACGACCCTGCGGAGCCGGACGACCATGCCGCTCTGGACGATCTCGCGGAGCCGGACGACCACGCCGCTCTGGACGTCCTCGCGGAGCCGGACGACCACGCCGCTCTGGACGTCCTCGCGGAGCGCGACGACCACGCCGCGGTCCACGTGTCCGCCGTCCTCGAGTGTCCCGGTCCTCTCGACGTGGAGGCGCTCGCCGGAGTGCTGGCCGGCCGGGTGGAGCGGCTCGTCCGGGCCAAGGGCATCCTCCGGGGCACGGACGGACGGTGGCACGAGGTCCAGCTCGCGGGCGGGCGGGTGGACGTGCGATCCCGCCCGCCCGGCCGGCCCGCCCCGGGGCGCCCGGCCCTGGTGCTCATCGCGGCAGGCCCGGACGCGGAGGAGTCCCTGCGTGCCGTCCGCGCGGCCCTGGCCCCGCTGCTCGAGCACCTCCCCGGGGCTCCGCCGGGCGCGACCGCCGGTCCCGGGACGCCCTGAGGACCGGGCCGAGGCCGTCGTGTCGGACGTGTCAGTCCACCGGTGCCCCGGAACGGCGCCGCCGCAGGGCGAGCGGCAGGGTCAGCAGCGAGAGCGCTCCGGCGACCAGCAGCGCGGTGCTGAACGAGGTGCCTGCCGCGACCATGCCCACCAGGACGGCACCGGCACCGGTCCCGGCGTCGAAGCCGATGTTCCAGACCGCGCTGGCGGGGCCGTAGTGCTGCCGGCGGACCGCCTGGAAGGTCACGACCAGGGTGAGGTTCTGCAGGCCGCCGTAGCTGATGCCCACCATCGCCGCGCCGATCATGAGCGCCGGGGCCTCGGTCGCCCGGGGATCGCGGACGGCCCAGGCGATCACGGTCATGCCTGCCGTGGTCAGCAGCACCAGCGGCGCGATGAACCTCCGCGGTCCGAACCGGTCCGACCAGGCACCGACCCGCCAGCGCGCGAGCGCTGCGGCGACGCTCATGAGCAGCAGAGCCAGCGCGGTCAGCACGGCACTGCTGCTCATCTGAGCCATGAAGGTGATCAGCGCACCGCCGGCCAGGGTCACGCCGATCAGCAGGGCCATCGGCGGGAGGAGGAGCACGTAGGGCGCCCGCACCTTCTCCTGGTCCTCCTCCCGGTCCTCCTCCGGGACGTGGTCCAGCATCCGGGCCAGACCGATGGCGGGCACCACAGCGGCCACGGGCAGGGCCGCCACGGCGAACACGACCCCGAAGCCGAGGTGCTCGGCGATCCAGGGTCCCGCCGACAGGAACAGGATCTGCGGTCCCGCGATGGCCAGGCCGTAGGCACCGATCGCCTTCCCGCGCCGCTGCGGCTCCACCAGCTCGGCCACCAGGGCGCTGCCGGTCACGGTCAGGACGCCGAAGCCGAGCCCACGCACCGCGGAGAGCGCCAGGGTCGGTCCGAGGGCGTCGCTGACGCCGTGCGCCAGGGCGGGCAGGCCCAGCAGGAGCATGCCCGTGACGAGGACCGGTGCCCAGCCCCAGCGGCGCAGCGCACCGGGGACGACCAGCTGCGTGAGCACGGTGAAGAGCATGAGCACGCCGTTCACCAGCCCCGCGCCGACGGAGTCGGCCCCGCCGTGGACCACCCACAGCGGTGCGACCGCCAGCAGCGCCGCGTACCCCGAGAAGCCCAGGACGGTCATCGTCAGCAGCAGCGGCATCCCCGGGGCCCGCCAGACCGAGGTGTTCACCACCGGCCGAGGCCTCGGACGACGGCTCCGCCCTCGTGGCACGCGCCTGCGGTGGGCGGGCGTCCCGCACGGCATCGCGGCGCTGCGGGCGACTGCTCGTCGCGGACATCGGTGATCGGCATGGTGACGCCAGCCTATGCCCGGCCTCCTCCTCAGACGGGACCTCCGCGCAGCACGTCCACGTGCACGTGGTCGAGGTGGCGCAGGATCTCGTTGGACGGCTCCGGTGCGTCGTAGTCCTGCCACTGCCCCCGTGAGCTGTGGGCGCTCCAGATCCGGTCGTCGAAGATGACGTACTGGACGTCCAGGTCCTCGGCGTGGGCGACCAGCCAGTGGGCCAGCAGCCACCCCGCACGCCGGTTCTCCTCGGTCACCGGGCGGAAGAAGACGTCGACGGCGCGGCCGTCGTAGTGCGCCGACTCCTCTCCGTGGCCGTGGCCGATGCCCCCCGGGGCGAACCCGCCCAGGCTCTGGTCGCCGAACACCTCGGTCATCGCCTCCCGGAGCTGCTCGGCGCGCGGTGTCAGGCCGGTGCCGGTCAGCTGCTGTTCCGGCAGGTCACCGGCGGCCGAGCCCCGGCAGGCCAGGCTCGCGCCGGCGTCACCGGGCGGCCCGTCGGCCAGGCGCTCCAGCACCGCGGGCTCGATGCCGGAGGTGTCCGGGCTCTCCGCCCCGCGGGCCGCGAGCGCCACTGCCGTCGTGGCCCGCTGCGCCTCCTCGCGGTCGAGCCCGACCTCCCCGTCCGCGGTCTCGACCGTGCACTCGGAGCCCCACCGCAGCCAGTCGTCCCCCGGGCGCAGGGCGCTGAGCACTCCGGGCCCGAGGAGCGCCAGCGCTCCGGCGAGGATCCCGAGCAGAAGGAGGAGCCCCAGGAGCGCCCGGGCCGGGCGGCGGCGTCCCGGCGCCCCGTCGGCGGTCATCACCGGGGCCTGCCCGGGTGCCGGACGGTGACCACGTGGGGGCCGGTGCCGGCCGGAACCCGGGTCGGGACCGGTCCGGGGACTCCGGGACCGGTCACGGCGTTCCTCCGTACGATGACGCACTCCTTCGTCGGTGCAGCGGGGTTCCAGCTATAGCAGAGCGGACGGCCCCCGGCGAGGACTCCCAGGGAACGATGGGGGTTCTCCCACCGCACGGCGGAGGATCTCGCCGACGTCCCGGACCGCGAGGCCGGCGGCGTCACGGCCGGGAGCCCCGGAACGCCCTGACAGCATGGGGCCATGGACGACATCGCCGCACAGGACCCGAGGACCGCACGGATCGACGGACGCCGGTTCGCCGGTGTCAGCAACTCGGCCGCGGGACAGGTCGGCTCCACCACGGTCTTCACCTATCACCAGGAGGGCGACGCGATCTGGGCGGACTACGCCGGAGGAGCGGTCCGCCGGGGCTTCCTCGTGGGCACGCGCACCGACGACACCCTGGAGTTCCGCTACGCCCACCTCAGCGTGACGGGTGGGACCGCCGGCGGGCAGTGCACCTCGCGGATCGAGGTGCTCGCCGACGGGCGCGTCCGGTTCCACGAGTCCTGGGCCTGGGAGTCCCGGCCGGGCACCGGCACCAGCGTGGTGGAGGAGATCCGATAGGTCGTGCCGAGCCGTAGGGGACACCGCCGCCCGGTGCGGCGGTCGCCCGGACCCGGTCCGGGACGGAACGCCCGTCCCGAGCCCGGGATCGTCGTCGGTCCCGACCGGGGTGCCGGCTAGGGCAGGCGGGAGTGGGGGCCCAGGCAGTGGAAGGCCCGGTCGTGGTACACCAGGGGCTCGCCACCGCCGGCCACGGTGCGGACGTCGAGCACGGTCGCGGCGATCAGCACCGACCCGCCCACCGGTACGCGGTGGGCGATCTCGCACCGCAGCGCCCACGGCGCCGCCCGCAGCAGCGGTTCACCCGAGGCCAGGAGCTCCCAGTCCATCCGATCGGTGAACCGCGGCGCTCCCCGGGTGGAGAAGGCGCGGACCAGGTCGAGCTGCTGGGCGCCCATGAGGTGGACGACCACCGTCCCGGCCCCGGCCAGCTGCGAGGCCGAGCGACCCTCGGAGACGGAGAAGGCGAGAGCCGGCGGGTCCGCCGACACCGAGGCCACGGACGAGGCGGTCAGCCCCACCGGGCCGTCGGGCCCGGCGGCGGTGACGACGGCGACCCCGGCCGGGTGGGCCCGGAAGGCGTCCTTGAACAGCTCGCCGCCGACCGTGGTCGTGGCCGCGCTGAGGGAGGAGATGGTCATGCCTGCGCTTTCGTTGCCGGTCCCCGAACTCTTCGGGACAGTGACGACGCTAGGACCTCAACCGTGGTTGAGGTCAAGGACTGTGCGGCGGCTCACGCCGCGGCTCGGCGGGCTCCAGCGCGGGGGCTCCGGGACCGGCGGCACCCTGGCGGTCGTCCGGATTGATGAGGCTGCACGCCGACAACGACAGGCACCCGCACCCGATGCACCCGTCCAGCCGGTCGCGCAGGTGCTCCAGCTGGGCGATCCGGGCCTCGATCTCGTCACGCCACGCACCGGAGAGCTCCTGCCAGTCGGACTGGTCCGGCACCCCGTCGTGCGGCAGGTGCTCGAACGCCGCGGCCACCGTCGCCAGCGGGATGCCCGCCTGCTGGGCCGCCCTGACGACCGCCACCCGCCGCAGGACCGACCGGGGATAGCGCCGCTGATTGCCCGAGGTGCGCCGACTGCCGATGAGCCCCTGCCGCTCGTAGAAGTGCAGCGCCGACACCGACAACCCGCTGCGGGCGGCAAGCTGCCCCACACTGAGCTCCGTCCTGCCGGGTGCCGACCCGGCCGTCACGGCCGTCCCTGCCCTGCCGGGCAGCGGCGCCGACAGGGATCCGCCCGGCCTGTCCACATGGGTCTCCTCCTGGGTTCCTGCGCGAGCCTGCACCTGCTTCCAGGTCTCTGCTTCCCCTAGCTCGTTCAGTGACCCAGGGTAGCCGTCGGTGCATCGCCCGGGCAGATCCGTCCTCCCCACCGGTGCGGGCGCACCGCTCCACGGCACGGAGCACGGTTCTCGGGACACGTCTGATCGATCGTCCTCCAGCGACGGTGTCGAGCCGTGACGAACGTTTCCTGGACGACGGGGCTGGAGCCCGCCGTGGCCCTGTTCCGCTCCCTGTCCGACCCCACCCGTCTGGCCGACGGCGAGGCGCGCGTCCGGGATCCGGTGGAGCAGACCGGCCGGGCCCGGTCCACCGTCTCGGCCCACGTGGCCTGTCTCCGTGGCTGCGGACCGGTGGCCGGCCGGGCCGAGGGCCGGGAGGCCTGGGCGGGGGAGCTCGTCGAGGACGAGGACTGACCCGGGCCCCGCACGCCGGGACGGCGGCGGGGCGGCGCGGGCAGCACCCGGCGACCGTGCTCGGTGCCGCCCGGCGGGCGGTAGCCTGGCGGGGTGGTGGAGCAGAGCATGTGGATGCAGCAGGTGCAGGCGGATCCCGGGCACTCGTCGTGGTACGTCGAGCGGTTCCGGGCGCTGGCGGCCGCCGGTGAGGACATCGTGGGGGAGGCGCGGCTGGTGGAGGCCATGGTCCCGCCCGGATCGCGGATCCTCGACGCCGGGTGCGGCCCCGGTCGGCTGGGTGGTCACCTGCACCGGAGCGGGCACACCGTCGTCGGGGTCGACGTCGACCCCTCCCTGGTCGCCGCCGCACGGGAGGACCACCCCGGTCCCCGGTGGCTCGTCGGGGACCTGGCGGAGCTGGACCTGCCGGCCCGGGGCGTCCCGGAACCCTTCGACGCCGTGGTGTGCGCCGGCAACGTCATGGCCTTCCTGGCCCCCAGCACCCGTACCGAGGTGCTGCGCCGCCTCCGTCGCCACCTGGCCGCCGACGGGCGCGCGGCCGTGGGCTTCGGCGCCGGACGCGGCTACCCGTTCCCGGAGTTCCTGCGGGACGCCGAGCGGGCCGGGCTCGTGCCCGACCTGCTCCTGTCCACCTGGGACCTGCGCCCGTTCCGGGAGGACAGCGACTTCCTCGTGGCCGTCCTGCGCGCCGCCGCACGGCCCTGAAGGACGCCGGGCCCCGGCACGCACCCCGCGGCCACAGGCGCGTCCGGTAGCGTGGACGGGGTGAGCACCGCACCCCTGTCCGCCATCACCCTCGAGAGCCGCTTCGCCCAGGAGCTGGGGGAACTCTCCGTGCCCTGGCAGGCCGACGACGTCGCCGATCCCCGGATGCTCGTGCTCAACGAGCCGCTGGCCGCCGAGCTCGGCCTGGCCCCGGGATGGCTGCGCGGCGAGGAGGGGACGCGCCTGCTGGTCGGGAACCTCGTCCCGGAGGGTGCCAGGCCGGTGGCGCAGGCCTACTCCGGGCACCAGTTCGGCTCGTTCTCCCCGCGGCTCGGCGACGGCCGCGCGCTGCTGCTGGGCGAGGTCGTGGACGCCGGCGGCCGGCGCCGCGACCTCCACCTCAAGGGCTCCGGGCGCACGCCCTTCGCCCGCGGCGGCGACGGCCTCGCGGCGGTCGGCCCGATGCTGCGCGAGTACGTGCTGAGCGAGGCGATGCACGCGCTGGGCATCCCCACGACACGGTCCCTCGCCGTGGTGGCCACGGGACGGCAGGTGCGCCGCGAGACCCTGCTGCCGGGAGCCGTGCTCACCCGGGTGGCGAGCAGCCACCTGCGCGTGGGGAGCTTCCAGTACGCCCGTGCGACGGGCGATCCCGGCCTCCTGCGCCGGCTCGCCGACCACGCGATCCGCCGCCACCACCCGCACGCGGCCCGGGCGGAGAACCCCTACCTCGCCCTGTTCGAGGCGGTCGTCACCGCCCAGGCCGAGCTCGTGGCGCAGTGGATGCTGGTGGGGTTCGTCCACGGGGTCATGAACACGGACAACACGACCATCTCGGGCGAGACCATCGACTACGGGCCGTGCGCCTTCCTGGACGGCTTCGACCCGGCCGCGGTCTACAGCTCCATCGACGTGGGCGGACGGTACGCCTACCGCAACCAGCCCGTGGTCGCGGAGTGGAACCTCGCACGCCTCGCCGAGACCCTGCTGCCGCTCGTCCACGAGGACCAGGACCGGGCCGTCGAGCAGGTGCAGACGTCCCTCCGCGGGTTCGCCGGGCAGTACAGCACCGTGTGGAAGGCCGGGCTGCGCGCCAAGCTCGGCCTCGCCGGCGACCACGGGGACGATCTCGTCGAGCAGCTGATCGACGAGCTGTTCCCCCTGCTGGCGGCCGACCGCGTGGACCACACGTCCTTCTTCCGTCTCCTCGGCCGGGCCGCCCGCGGCGACACCGGCCCGGTGCGGGGACTGTTCCTCGACCTGCCGGCCGTCGACGCCTGGGTGGAGCGCTGGCGCGCCCTGGGCCCGGAGGCCGCGGCGATGGACCGCGTCAACCCGGTGTACATCCCCCGGAACCACCTGGTGGAGGAGGCGCTCGAGGCCGCCACCGCAGGAGATCCGGAGCCGTTGACCGGGCTCCTGGAGGCCGTGACGGACCCCTACGTGGAGCGGCCCGGCCTGGACCGCTACGCCGAGCCCGCGCCGGACACCTTCGGCCCGTACACGACCTACTGCGGGACCTGAGGCACCGGTCCGGCTCCTCGGGGCCGCCGGTCACCCGCCGATGTACTCGCCGGTCACGCTGTTCACGGTGCCGTTCTCGATGCCCGCGCACTGTGCGGCGCCGGCGGCCGTCACGGGCTCGTAGTTGAGGCAGAAGGCGTCGTAGTAGGGCACCCCGTTCTGCCACGCGGCCAGTGCCTCGTCGTAGGTGAACTTCTCCGGGAAGGGGACCGCCCCCACGCCGGTGTTCACCTCCACCCGGCAGGTCCTGGGGTCGCCCGTGGCGGAGGCCAGGAGCTGGCCGGCCGTGTCGACGACGTCGATCCGGTCCTGCCCGGTGCCCATCGCGGACTGGTAGGCCCGGCAGATGTCGACGGCGACCGAGCGGTCGTTCACATCCGCGGTGAGCCGGTGCAGCAGACCGCCCTCCTGCGCGGGCTGCTGCTCGATCCCGGACACGGTCCCGGCGTGCTGCCGGCCCTCGGGGGTGGCGGAGAACGCGGTCCACGGGTCGGCGGCACCGGGCTCCGCCGGCGCCGGCCCGGACTCCTCGGCCGGTTCGGCGGTCGGTTCGGCGGTCCGCTCGGCACTCGGCCCGGCACTCGGCTCGGACGAGGGGTCCGGCGCGGTCCCCGCGGGGGAGGACGGGGCCGACGACCGGGCCGCGGCGGTGGCCTCCTGGATCCCGGAATCGTCGGAGCATCCGGCCAGGGCGAGACCGGATGCGAGGAACAGACAGGTGACGACGGCCTTCGTGCTCATGGGGTGCCTCAGCTTCGTGGTGGGGGATGGGGGGGCGGGGGTGCAGCGCACGGCGTTCACCGGGGGTCCTGGGCCCTCACCGGTCGTCCGTCCGTGCGTCCGTCTGTTCCTCGTCCGTGCGTCGTTCGCTCGTCCTACTCGCACGCGACGCCGTCCGAGTCGCCGTCCATGGCGTTCCGATAGCCGGGGTCACCGCGGTGCAGCGGGGCGGCGCCGGCCTCCCGGGCGGCGGTGCAGTTGGCGTAGTGCACGTCGGCCGGGGCGGGCGCCGGACCCTCCGGGGCCTCGGCCGGCGCCGCACCACCGGGGACGTCGCCGAACGGGGTGCCGCCGGGCAGCTGCTGGTCGGGGCAGCCGGAGAGCACCTCGGCCATCGCGTTCTTCTCCGGGGCCGTGACCCACAGTCCGTAGCGGGCCTTCACCGCGATCTGGACGGCCACCATGTCGCACGCGAAGGCCCGGTCGGGGGGCAGCCACTCGGAGGCGTCCTTGTCGGACTTCGATCCGTTCGTCGGGCCGTCGACCGCCAGCAGGTTCAGCGGATCGTTGGCGAGGGCCACCCGGTCGGTCGGGGAGAGCCGGCGCGCCCCCGTGACCCAGGCGTTGCCGAGCGAGACGACGTGGTCGACCTGGACGTCGCCGGACGTGGCGACCCCGCGCACGAAGTCGATGGTCGCGCCGGTGTAGGGGTCGGCGAGGGTGCCGGTGTCGACCCGGCACCCGTCGGCGGACACGACCCCGGTCAGATCCCGCGCCAGGACCTCGTTGCGGGAGTCCTCGCAGTCTCCGTCGGCGTCGATCCACCCGCCGAACAGGGCGTCCCGGTCGTAGTCGGACATCGTCCCGGCGGCGGCGACCGGGAGGTCCTCCAGAGCGAGGAAAGCGCCCGAGGGCGGGGTGACGGCGCGGACCGGGGTCTCCGACGGCTCCGGTGCGGGGGTCACCGTGGTGACCGATCCCGGGGTCCTCGACGCAGCAGGCGAGGGAGCTGCGCCGGCCGTGGCACTCGGCGACGGGAACGGGGTGGCGGGCACCGTCGTCACGGTGCCCGGGTCGGCGTCCGGGTCGGTGGACGCGGTGCTGGACGTGCACCCGACGACCAGCCCGATCGCGAGGACGAGGTGCAGCGGCACGGCCACGATCCACGTGCCCGCGGCGGAACTGCGGCGGGGGGCCACGCCTCCTCCGGGTGCGGGGGAGGAGGGCGGGGTGTTGCTCATGGTGCTCCTGGGGGGTGGGGGGAGATCGCCTGGTGGAGGGCACGCGGTGGGGGAGCGCGCGAGGCACCTTCTTGTTGTACGTTCCGGGGCGGCCCGGAACCGCACGACGCGCCGCGTGCGCCGACACCGGTCGGAGTGTGACGTGCGGAGCGCGTCGTGCCGGTCGCCGCGGGGCGCCGGGCCGGGCACCGACGGGCTCCCGCCCCGGCCGAAACCCCTCGGCCGCACCCCCTCGGCTGCACCCCCTTCTCAACCGCACCCGTCCCCTGCGCGCACGGACCGCGCCGTGCTCCCGGTCCGTCGCTGAGTGCCCCCGCACGGCCGTCTCCCGACGGCCCGGCGGAGGCCTCGTGCCCGCGCCATCCCCGCATGAGGGGTCAGACACGCGGGCCCGACCGGTGCGAGGATGCGAGCACGGGGAACGTCGAGCGGGGGGAGGGCCTCGTGCTGACCGCGCGCGACAGGATGCTCCTGGGCCTCTGGCTCCTGCCCGTGGGCCTCGGGCTCGTCGTGGGGACGCGCGTCGGGGACGACGACGGCTCCGTCATGCTGTTCGTCACCGGGGTCGTCGCGGCGCTGTACGCCGTCGTGCTGGTCCGTGTGCTCCTCGACGTGAGACGCCGGCGCCGCTGGGCACGGATGGCCTCCGCCGCGGGCGTCGTCCCGCCCGCCCCCGTCGATCCCGACCCGGAGCGTCCGGACACCGACGGCGAGCGCGGTCACGTCCTCGCCGTCTCGCGCGTCCTGCAGCTGGTCCTCGTCGTCTCCGGCGCCGTCTACGTCGTCGCGGAGGCCGGTTGGACCTTCGTCGTGGTCGCCGCGCAGCTCGTCACCGTGGTCACCATGGCCGCCTACGTCCACGAGCGCGGCGCGGAGCCGGTCGGGTAGCGTCCGGAGGTCCGCAGGGGTCGTCCTGCCGCCGGGCCCGCGGGTGCACGCGCCGGGCGGCGCACGGTGCCGCCCCCGTCCGCAGGGGCGGGGGCGGCACCGTGGGCGGCCGCGACGGATCGCGGCCGGCGGGCTCAGGACAGCTGCACGTACGTGGCCGAGTGACCGAAGCCCACGACGTCGTCACGGCCGTCGCCGTTGACGTCGCCGAGCAGGCGCGGATAGCGCTCCTCGGTCCACCCGTCCTCGTACCCGAAGGCGTCGACCTTCAGGTACACGGGCCCGTAGGTGTTCTGGGCCCGGCCGTGCGCGACGTACACCCCGGCGTTCCCGAACCCGACCAGGTCCTGGATCCCGTCGACGTTGATGTCGGCGTGGGTCCGCAGGTGGCGGTCGCCGTCCCACCCCTGCGCCTGCCCGAAGTTGCGCGGTTCCAGCTCGACCCCGGTGTACTCGCCGTGGTTGAGCGAGTACGCCGTGGAGACCCCCGCGTAGCCGTAGCCGACGACGTCGGCGGACGCGATGGGCTCGACGGCGTAGATGTTGACGTCGGCCAGCATCCGGGGATGGTCCTCCACGCGCCATCCCTGGGCGTAGCCGAAGTTGCGGATCTCCAGCTCCGGCTGGGTGAACGTGTCACCGGGCCGCGAGAAGTACGAGACGTACGTCCCGGCGTGGCCGAAGCCCACGATGTCGGCCGTGCCGTCCCCGTCCATGTCGTCGAGCATCCGGGGGTGCTTCTCGATCCGCCAGCCGTCCTCCCAGCCGAAGCTGTCGAGCCGCTTGCCCGTGCCGAAGAAGGTCCGGTCGGTCCCGCCGTGCGAGATGTGGACACCGGAGTGGCCGAACCCGACGATGTCAGCGGTCAGGTTCCCGTCGACGTCGGCCAGCTCCCGAGGGTGCCTGTCGACCCGCCAGCCCTGGTTCCAGCCGAAGTCGCGGACCTTCAGCTCCGGCGTGGTGAAGCGGCCGTCGCCCAGGGAGTAGGCGACGTAGACCCCGGCGTTCCCGAAGCCCACGATGTCGTCGAGCCGGTCGCCGTCGACGTCGGCCAGCGTGCGGATGTGCCGCTCCTCGGTCCAGCCCTGGGCGGCGCTGAAGTTGCGCACGCTCGATCGCGGCGTGCTGAAGGTGCCGTCGGCCTGGCCGAAGGCGACCTGGACGCCCGTGTTGCCGAAGCCGACGACGTCGGCGCGGCCGTCGCCGTTGACGTCGGCGAGCTCGCGCACGTGCTGGTCCACGCGCCAGCCCTGGACGTAGGAGAACATGGGCTGCGAGGTCGCGGCGTGGGCCGGACCGGCCACGGCGAGCCCGCCGGCGACGAGCGCGGTGACCGATGCGCCGGTGAGGGTGCGGGAGACGAGAGAGTGTTTCATGGTGGTGGCCCCGAAGTGGTGAGGTGGTTCGTCGGCACGGGTGCAGGTGGCATGTGCCGGGGACGTCGGTCGACCCCCGGTCGACCGGGAGATGTTCCCCGGGAGCAGGGTGTGCCACCGGGGAACCGGTGACCCCGGGAACGAGGTCCCGGGGTCGAGGCGCAACAGCTGAGAGTGCCAGTTTACTCGTGCAACATGTTGCTCACCAAGGGCTTTCGCGTCCGTGACGCCTCCTGCGGCCCGCGTGTCAGGGCTGCGGTGCGGCGCCGGCGGGGCAGCAGGCGCCGTCGCCGTCCACCGCGGAGGCCTCCCGGTCGGTGCGGCCCTCGAGGTCGGGCCGGGCGTCGGCGGTGACGGTGTAGACCTCCCACGGCTCCTTGCCCGGACCGGTCACCCAGACCTTGTCCTGGACGGCGTAGCAGCAGGTGGTCTGCTCCTCCGGCCGGGTGGCCAGGCCGGCGTCGGCCAGTCGGCGCGCGGCCGCGTCGACCATTGCCGTGCTCTCCACCTCCACGCCGAGGTGGTCCATGCGGGTGTCCTCGCCGGGCTCCCCCTCCAGCAGCACGAGCTTCAGGGGCGGCTCCGCGACGGCGAAGTTGGCGTAGCCCGGGCGTCGCTTGGCCGGGGCCGTGCCGAACAGGGTGGAGTAGAACGCGATGGAGCGCTCGAGGTCGGCCACACGCAGGGCGAGCTGGACTCTGGACATGACGGTCTCCTTCCGGGTGGGACGGCTGCTCATTCAAATCGACAGCCGTCTATGTGACATAGTGCCACCAGCATCGACGTTCGTCAATATGTTCCTCCCGGCCGCCGCCGGAGGGCTCGCAGCGGGGGCAGCCCGGTCGGCTGCTGCCGGAAGCTCTGCGCGGACACGACCCCGATCGGGCCCTCCGGGGCGTGCAGCCCGTAGGCTCGCTCCGTGACCGAGCTCAGCGACACGGCCTTCACCGGTGTGGTGAGCAGCGCGTGCCTCACGGCAGGAGTGGCGCTGCTGGTGGCCGCGCTGCTCGTCCGGTGCCTGTACGCCTGGTGGGTCAGGACCGTCGCCGTGCACCTGGTCGAGGACGGCCGGCACCGGTTGCGCTGGTACACCACCCGGTACGAGATCCACGAAGAACCCTGGCTGCGCCCACCGCCCGCGGACCCCGGGGCCGGGGCGGAGGTCACGGTCTACTACCACGCCCGCCACCCGCACCGCTGGTCCCTCGTCGCCCCGTACCGCTGGCTGTGGTCGCTCACCGCGGCCGGGACCCTGCTGCTCGGCGTGGGACTCCTGTTGCGTCTTCTCCGGGGATGAGACCCCGGGACCGCTGACCCGCCCATGACGCGGAGAGGCACCCGGCCGTCCCGGGACCGGGCCCGGCACGTACAGTGTCGGCCATGGAAGGAAACCACGAGCCGTCCCTGACCGACGCCGAGGTGCGCAGGATCCGCGAGGACTTCCCGCTCCTGACGGGCACCCCGACGGTCTACCTGGACTCCGGGGCCACCTCCCAGAAGCCGCTGGCCGTGCTGGACGCCGAGCGGGAGTTCTACCTGCACCGCAACGCCGCGGTCCACCGCGGGGCGCACACCCTGGCGGTGGAGGCCACCGACGCCTACGAGGAGGCGCGCCGGGTCGTGGCCGGCTTCGTGGGCGGCGCCGAGACCGAGCTGGTGTGGACCTCCAACGCCACCGAGGCGATCAACCTGCTCGCCTACTCCTTCTCCAACGCCACGGCCGGACGCGGGGGCGAGGCGGGGCGGCGGTTCCGGCTGGGCCCCGGCGACGAGATCGTGACCACCGAGCTCGAGCACCACGCCAACCTCATCCCCTGGCAGGAGCTGGCCGCGCGCACCGGGGCCGTCCTGCGCTGGATCCCCGTCGACGACACCGGGGCGCTCGACCTCGGGGCGGCGGCCGAGGTCGTCGGGGAGCGGACCCGGGTGGTGGCCTTCAGCCACGTCTCCAACGTCACCGGCGCGATCACCGACGTCGCGGCGCTGGTGGGACTGGCCCGGGCGGCCGGGGCGCTGACCGTGCTGGACGCCTGCCAGTCGGTGCCGCACCTGTCCGTGGACCTCCCCGCCCTGGGCGTGGACTTCGCGGTGTTCTCCGGGCACAAGATGCTCGGCCCCACCGGCATCGGCGCCCTGTGGGGGAGGACCGAGCTGCTCGACGCGATGCCCCCGTTCCTCACCGGCGGATCCATGATCACCAAGGTCACGATGGAGACCGCCCACTACCTGCCCGCCCCCACCCGCTTCGAGGCCGGCACCCAGCGGGTGGCCCAGGCCGTGGCGCTGGCCGAGGCCGTGCGCTACCTGGAGGACGTCGGGATGGAGCGGATCGCCGCCCACGAGCACGCGCTCGGGCAGCGGCTCGCGAGCGGGCTCGCCGAGCTCGAGGGGATCCGGCTGATCGGCCCGCCCCCGGGCACTGCGCGGGTGGGTCTGGCAGCGGTGGACGTGGACGGGGTGCACGCCCACGACGTCGGCCAGGTCCTCGACGTCGCCGGGGTCGCCGTGCGGGTGGGCCACCACTGCGCCCAGCCGCTGCACCGGGCGCTGGGGCTGACGGCCTCCACCCGGGCCAGCGGCTACCTCTACACCACCACCGAGGACGTCGACCGGTTCCTGGCCGAGCTCGCCGGGGTCCGGTCCTACTTCCGCGTGGCCGGCTGAGCCCGTGGCCGCCGCACCGGACCGCACCGCACCGCACCGGACCGCACGGCACCGGAGCACCCGAGCGCCGGAAGGGGAACCCATGAGGAGGAACCCGCCATGAGGAGGAACCCGTGAGCGCGCTGGACGGGCTGTACCAGGAGGTCATCCTGGACCACGCCAAGCGGCGCTCCGGTGAGGGCCTGGTCGCCCCGGACCCGGGGCACGGGAGCGGGGAGTCGCACCAGTACAACCCGACGTGCGGCGACGAGATCACCGTGCGCGTCGAGCTCGCTCCCGCGGGCGCCGGGACGGAGCCCGTGGTCGGACGGCTCACGTGGGAGGGCGAGGGCTGCTCGATCTCCATGGCCGCGGCCTCGGTGCTGGCCGAGGCCGCCCCCGGGATGACGCGCTCCGAGCTGCGGGCGCTGATCGGGTCCTTCCGGGAGCTGCTGCGCTCCCGCGGCACCGTGGAGCCCGACGAGGAGGTCCTCGGCGACGCCGCCGCCTTCGCCGGGGTGTCCCGGTTCGTGGCCCGCGTCAAGTGCGCGATGCTCGGCTGGGTCGCCGCCGAGGAGGCCCTCGGCCGCGCCGGCTGAACGGCTGCGGCTCCGGGCGGTGCCGGGAGCGCCGCTCCACCGGCACGGAATTCCCCTCCGCCCCCCGGGGTTGAGCCGGACATGCCCCTCTCCGACGTCCCGCTCTCCCTCCTCGACCGCGCCGCCGTCCGGGCCGGCTCCTCGGAGGCCGAGGACCTCGCGCACGTCCTGGACCGGGCCGTGCGCGCGGAGGCACTGGGCTACCACCGGTTCTGGGTCGCCGAGCACCACGCGGTGCCCGGGATCGCCGGCTCCGCGCCGGCGGTGCTGATGGCCGCGCTGGCCGCGCGGACCCAGCGCCTCAGGATCGGCTCGGGCGGGATCATGCTGCCCAACCACCAGCCCCTCGTGGTCGCCGAGCAGGCCGCCACCCTGGAAGCCCTGCACCCCGGCCGGATCGACCTCGGCGTGGGCCGCTCGGTCGGGTTCACCGCGGCCGTCCGGGACGCGCTGCGCACCGGGAAGGACGCCGCGGACCGGTTCGGGGACGATCTCGCGGAACTGCTCGAGCACCTGTCCGGCACGGCGCCCGTGACCGTCCGGCCCCGGAACCACGCCGCCACACCGGTCTTCGTCCTGGCGACCGGCGCCGGGGTGGAGATCGCGGCGCGGGCGGGACTGGCCGTCGTCCTCGGCGGCCCGGCGCTCTTCCGCCAGGGCGCCGGCAGCGCCGTCCCGGTGCTGGAGCGCTACCGGCAGCGGTTCCGGCCGTCGCCGTGGTGGTCCCGGCCGCACGTGCTGGTCTCGGCCAACGTGGCGGTGGCGGACACCCGCGAGACCGCCCGGGAGCTGCTCCTGCCCGAGGCCCTCGCGCTCGCCGTCTCCCGGACGCGGGGCGAGTTCCCGCCCCTGGCGCCCGTGCGTCCTGCGGAGCTGGACCGGCTCCCCGGCCGGACGCGCAGCCTGGTCGAGGACGCCCTGGCGAACTCGGTCCACGGCACGCCCCCGGAGGTCCGGGCCCGCCTGGAGCAGCTGGTCGCGGACACCGGCGCGGACGAGCTCCTCGTGACCGGCGGGGCGTACGACCTCGACGCCCGGGCGGCGTCGGACCGGCAGCTCGCCGCGCTCTTCGCCCCCCGCCGGGACTGACCTTTCCCAGCGCCGCGGTGCTGCCGCCCCGCCGCCCCTCAGTCCTGCCCCGCCGCCCCGCCATCCCGCTCGCCGCGGCGCTTTCACGCCCTGCTGTCCCGCCGAGTCCCCCAGTGGATCCATCCTTCGGCGCCGAGTCCCCCGAGCAGCCGCAGATCCCCACGATTCGCCATGGGGATCCGGCGACCATGTGGGGACTCGGCGACGAGAGGCAGCGGGGGAGCAGCGGGGGAGCGGCGGGAGTGCGACGCGGTGGGCGGGAGAGCGGCGGGGAGGCGGCGGGGGAGGAGGTGGCGAGCGAGTGCCGATAGAGTGGCGGGGTGCCACAGCTGCTCGTTCTCGCCGCCCATCCCCTGGAGACCAAGTACTTCCCGGAGGACATCGACCTCGTCCTGACGGGCGTCGGGATGTCGGCCGCGGCGGTGCGCACCACCGAGGCGGTGCTGACCCGCTGCCCGGACCCCGCGCGGCGGGCGGAGCTGACGGTGCTCAACATCGGCAGCGCCGGTGCCCTGAGGGGCGGGCTGCACGGAGTGCTCGAGCCCTCCCGGGTCATCAACCGGGACGTGGACGAGGAGCTGCTGCGCGCGGCCGGGATCCCCGTGGACAACGTCATCGAGCTCGGCGGCGACGGGCCCGTCCTCGCCACCGGGGACTCCTTCGTGGCCGGCGGACCGTCCCGGGACGCCCTGGCCGCCCGGGCGGACCTCGTGGACATGGAGGGCTGGGCGATCGCGGTGGCCTGCCGGCACCTGGGGGTGCCGCTGCGGATGGTCAAGCACGTCTCCGACGCCGCCGACGAGGAGGCGGTCGCGTGGGCCGAGAAGGTCGAGCTCAGTGCCCTGGCCCTCGGGCGGTGGTTCCGCGGCAGCGGGATCACCCGGCCGTGACCCGCCGCAGGACCGTCCGGATCCGCCACTAGACTGGGACCAGCATGAGACTTCTCCGCCAGCGCGAGTCCCTGGGCGCCCAGCAGGACTACGAGAGCGCCATGACCCTCCTCGCCGACGTCCGCCGCAGCGGGCCGGTCCTGCGCCTCTACGAACCGGCCCCCACGGTCGCCTTCGGCCGCCGGGACGAGCTGCGCCCCGGCTTCGCCGACGCCGCCCGGGCCGCCCGCGAGAGCGGGTTCACCCCGCTGGTCCGCCGGGTGGGCGGCCGGGCCGCGGCCTACCACGGCGGGTGCCTGATCGTGGACCACCTCGAACCCGCCGAGGACCCGACCACGGGCATCCAGGACCGCTACCGGCTCTTCGGCGACATGATCGTGGCCGCCCTGGAGGAGCTGGAGGTCGAGGCCGACGTCGGCGAGATCCCCGGCGAGTACTGCGCCGGCGAGCACAGCGTGCACGGGACGCACCCGGCGTCGTCGTCGGCCCCGGGGCGGAAGGTGAAGCTGGCCGGCACCGCCCAGCGGGTGGTCGCGGGCGCCTGGTACTTCAGCACCGTGCTGGTCGTCGAGCAGGCCGAGCCCATCCGCTCGGTGCTCACCGACGTCTACGCCGCGCTCGACGTGGACTGGGACCCCGTGACCGCGGGGGCCGTGGACGACCTGCGCCCGGGCACCACCGTGGCCGACGTCGAGCGCGGGATCCGCAAGGTGTACGGCATGTACTCCGAGTACCTGGGGTACGGGCCGCTCACCGACTGAGTCCCGGCCACGGGCCGGGCAGACCGAGGAGGTACCAGATGTGCGGACGCTACGTCATCGCCCGGGCCGTGGGTGACCTCGTGGCCGCGACCGGGGCCGTCCCGGACGAGAGCCTCGGGGACGCCGCCGACTCCGCGCGGCTGCGGGCCAACTGGAACACCGCGCCCACCACCGACGTGCCGATCGTCCTGGAGCGCCTCGCGGGCGGGAACGGCCGCGACGACGACGGAGAGCTGGTCCGGGAGCTGCACGTCGCCCGGTGGGGGCTGGTCCCGGGCTGGGCCAAGGACCCGGCGGTCGGGTCCAGGATGTTCAACGCCCGGTCGGAGACCGTCCTGGAGAAGCCGTCCTTCCGCAAGGCGGTCCGCGCCCGCCGGTGCGCGGTCCCGGCCAACGGCTACTACGAGTGGAAGAAGGAGCCCGGCGCCGGGAAGGGCGGGCGCAAGCAGCCCTACTACGTCCACCCGGCGGACCCGGCGGAGACCATCTGGTTCGCCGGGATCTACGAGTGGTGGCGGGTCCCCGAGGGCACGGAGCTGCACTCCGCGGCCCTGCAGCCCGGGCGGGACGAGGGCGGGAGCGCCTGGCTGCTGTCCTGCTCGATCCTCACCACCGACTCCCCGGAGCCCTCCGCGGAGCACCCCGTGCTCACGGAGCTGCACGAGCTGCACGACCGCATGCCGATCCCGCTCGCGCCCGAGCACGTGCGGGACTGGCTGCGCCCGGGGGAGGCCGACGCCCCGCAGCTCGTGGACATGGTCCGGTCCGAGGCGCACCGGACGGCCGCCCGCTGGGTGCTCGACCCGGTGGACCCCGCGGTCGGCAACGTGCGCAACAACTCCCCGGAGCTCGTGGAACCGCAGCGGAGCCTGTTCTGAGCCCCCGGGAGCCCGCGGGGCGGATCGTCGACTTCGTCCGCGCCCACGGCGGCGGGGTCGTGGCGACCAACAGCGGGGGAGGCTGTCCCGAGTCCGCGTGGGTGAATCTCGCAGCCCTCGGGGACGGGCGGCTGGTCTTCGGCACGAACGAGCGCAGCCGCAAGTACGCCAACCTCCTCGCGGACCCGCAGGTCTCGCTCGTGCTGGTCTCCGGAGCGGGTCAGGAGTTCCAGCTCGAGGGCGAGGCCGCGGTGCTGGAGGGCTCCGCCGCGCAGGACGCCGGGGAGGTGCTGGAGTCCCGTCACCCGGGGGCCACGGGCAAGCCCAGCACCCGGCTCGTGGCGGTGCGCCCGACCTGGGCGCGGTTCGTCGACGTCGCGGCCGAGCCCCCGGTCCGGGAGGAGCTCGCCCTCTGACCCGGCCGGAGAGGGCGGGTCGGGCTCAGACGTAGTCCGTCTCGGGGGCCCACCGGTTGAAGTCCAGCGTCAGGTAGAGCGCGAGCGCCGCCGCGTTGTCCTCGGAGATCCGCAGGCAGACCTGGTCGTAGCCGTTGTCGAAGAGGGTGCCGATGGCGCAGCGCACGAGCTGCTCGGCCAGTCCCTGACGTCGGCGGGAGGCCGCGGTGAACAGCTCGAAGATGTAGGGCACGTCGGGGAGGTCGTCACCGATCCGCCGGGCCAGGACCAGGGCCGCGGCCACCACGGTCCCGTCGTCGTCGACCACCACCGGCGAGGCGTCGGGCAGGAAGGGGCCGTACTTCCCGTCGAAGACGCCCCGGACGACCTCGCGGGCCTCGTCCAGGCTGGAGACCCCGCCCTGCTCGTAGGAGGAGTAGTAGAGCTGGGCGAGGCTCTCGGCGTCCTCCGGGCTTGCCGGCCGCAGGTCCACCGCTGGTGTCTTCTTGTTCGCCGCGGTGTGGGCGATCAGCGTGATGTTTCCGGTCATGGGAGGCCTCCGTGATGTCGGCGCCGGCTGCTCCGGCGGGGCGGACGAGGGGACAGGGGACGTCCGGGCGGGTCTCGCGGGGCAAGCCCTCCGTGCACTCAGCGTATCCATTTCGTTGGGCTTGTCCATGCTTCCGGACCGTGCGTTGCAAAAGCGAATACAGTTCTCCGGCAGAAACAGTTCGGGGAACACGTGTTCCTTCTCAGCCCCTGTGGGAGTTAGCGTGTCGTACAGGTGTTCTAGCTTCCAGGGGAACAGGGCGTCCCGCGGAACGGGCGCCGGCCGAGGGAGAGAGGAGCCGTCGTGGGTTTTCTGACGGAGAGCGTCGACGTGGACTGCGACACGGACGGGATGCCGGTGGGTGTGCGCTGGCGCGGACGGAACTACCTGGTGGCACAGGACCCCGTCCGCTGGTACGAGCGCCGGGCGTGGTGGGCCGAGGACGCGCGGCTGCCCAAGGACCACGGGATCGGGGCGGTGGACCAGCAGATGTGGCGGGTCCAGGTCCAGTTGAACGTCCGCTCCGAGCTGCTGACCCTCGAGCTCGTCCACACCCTCGACACCGGGCGCTGGCGGCTGCTCGCGGCCACGAGCGCCACGGGGGCGCAGGTGGTGCGCTGTGCATAGGCCCCTCGGGGGTGCATAGGATTCGGTGACGGAGACCGCACCGCAGACTGTGAGGGAGCACCCGTGAGACTCGGCACCGTGCGACGCGACGGCACCACCCAGGCCTTCCGGCAGGAGGAGGGCCGGACCGTCTACCTTCCCGTCCCCGACGTCGGGGCGCTCCTGGCCGGCGGCGACCTGCGGCTGCCGGGGGAGCCGGGTCCCGCCCCCGCCCCGGAGGACCTGGCGACCCCCGTCCTGCGCCCGGGCAAGATCCTGTGCGCCGGTCTGAACTTCTACGACCACGCGGAGGAGGTCGGCCAGGAGGTCCCGACGCACCCCACGATCTTCGCGAAGTACGCCACCGCGCTGATCGGTCCCACGGACCCCATCGCCATGCCGGAGGAGTCCGAGAAGATCGACTGGGAGGCCGAGCTCACCGTGGTGGTCGGCTCGCCCCTGCGCCACGCCACGCCCGACCAGGCGCGTGCCGCGATCGCCGGGTACACCGTCATGAACGACATCTCGGTGCGGGACTGGCAGGGCCGGACCTCCGAGTGGTTCCAGGGCAAGAACTTCGACCGCACCACCCCGGTGGGTCCCGTGGTCGTGACCCCCGACGAGATCGACCCCGAGGCGGGACTGGCGATCCGCTGCACCGTGGACGGCGTGCTGCACCAGGACTCCGGCACCGACCGGATGATCTTCTCGGCCGTGGAGCTGGTCGAGTACATCAGCCGGTTCCTGACCCTCGAGCCCGGGGACCTCGTGGCCTGCGGCACCCCCGCCGGCGTGGGCCTCGCCCGGAAGCCCCGCCGGATCTGGCTGCGCGACGGCCAGGAGGTCGTCACCGAGATCGAGGGCATCGGCGCGCTGCGCAACGTCTGCACCCCCGCCGAGGACCTCCGGGCGGCGGCCGGCTGACCCGGTCCGCGACACCCGTTCCGGACCCGGTGCCCGCCCTCGACTTCCTGTTCCCGCCTTCGACCCGAGGACACCATGGCGACGATCGGCTTCCACGCCTCCCACGAGCAGATCCCTCCCGAGCAGCTGCTGCACGACGTCCGGCACGCCGAACAGGTCGGCTTCGGTGCGGCCATGTGCTCCGACCACCTCGAGCCGTGGTCACCGCACCAGGGGCACTCCGGGTTCGCCCTCTCCTGGCTGGGCGCGGCCCTGGCCGGCACGGACCTGCCGTTCGGGTTCGTGCACGCCCCGGGCCGGCGCTACCACCCCGTGGTCACCGCCCAGGCCACGGCCACCCTCGCCCGCATGTTCCCCGGCCGGCTCTGGGCGGCCCTGGGCAGCGGGCAGAAGCTCAACGAGCGGGCCGTCACCCCGGACTGGCCGGCCAAGGAGCAGCGGCAGCGGTTCCTCGAGGGGAGCTTCGACGTCGTCCGCCGGCTGCTCGCGGGGGAGGAGGTGTCCTGCCGGGAGCCGTTCCATGCCGACCGCGCCCGGGTCTGGGACCCGCCGGAGGTGCCGCCCGCCCTGCTCGTCGCCGCGCTCACCCCGACGACGGCCCGCCGCTTCGCCCCCGTGGCGGACGGGTTCATCACGGTCAACCAGCCCCTCGAGGACCTGCGCCGGATGCTCGACGCCTGGCGCGAGGCCGGCGGCACCGGCCGGGCCGCGCTGCAGGTGCACCTGAGCTGGGCGCCCTCCTCGGAGCAGGCCCGCGCGATCGCCTTCGAGCAGTGGCGCACCAACGTCTTCGACCCCGTGACCATGGCCGAGCTCGCCTCACCCCAGGACTATCTGCGCAAGGCGGTCCAGGAGGACGTCGGGGACGAGGAGGTCGCCGGGGCGGTCAACGTCTCCGCCGACCTCGGCCGGCACGCCCAGTGGCTGCACGAGTACGCCGAGCTCGGCTTCGACGAGATCTACCTGCACCACGTGGGGCAGGAGCAGGGCCGGTTCCTCGACGCCTTCGGGGACGCGGTGCTGCCCCGCCTGGTGCAGCCCTGAGCCGCCGCCGCGGCGCGGAGGGCACGGGGCGGAGCCCGAGGGGATCACCCTGGGGAACGACGGCATGCCCGTCCCCGGGGCCTGGCCCGCGGAGCAGGCGCGGCCTCCCGCACGGGTCGCCCGGCGTGCGCTACGGGAGCCGGGACGGCGGCCGCAGCACCGCCGCACCGGCCTGCTCCGGCTCGAGCGGCACCGGGCTGTGCAGCACGGCCGGCCCGCGGTGCAGGGCGCCGCTGGACAGCGGCCGGCAGCGCAGACCCCCACGCCCCCGCATGGCGGCGTGCGCACCCGGCGCGAGCACCCGGTCCATCCAGGCGCAGGGGTGGGCCGGCCGCCCTGCCCGCAGCCGCACGAGGGCACCCCGGGACTCCAGCGCGAACTCCTCGCCCAGCAGCGGGGGCAGGTGGGCGCCCCGCAGGACCACGTTGCGCCGGGGCAGGAGCGGGTCGAAGGGGGCCGTGCCCAGGTCCGCGGCCATGGCCTCGAGCGCCTCGACGGCGAGCAGGGTGACCGCGGCGTCCATGTGCGCGGCCTTGCCGAAGAACCGGTCGCCGACCACACCCTTGCCGGCCACCAGCTCGACCCGGTCCGCATCGGTGGTGGGGACGTCCGCGGCGCCGTCCCGGGCGCGGCCGAAGTAGGCGTGCGCCGGGGACACGAGCAGGTGCAGGACCTCCACGTCGTACCGGTAGGTCGTCGTCATGTCCGCTCCCTCGTTCCCGCGTCCGTCGTCGCGGCGCCGTGCCGCCGCCGTCGGGCCCAGCATAGGCGGGACCCCGTGCCGCGGGGGCGCGGGTCTCAGCCGTGCTGGTGTGCGAGCACCTCGCCGAGGATGCGCGCCCCGTCCGGATAGGCGGCGGGGCGCGGGCCGGCGTAGTTGAGCCGGACGAACGGCCCGGTGGGCTCGGCGGGGAACCACTCCGTGCCCGGAGCGATGATCACTCCCGCGGCCTCGCACTCGCGGACGAGCCGGTGCAGGTCGGTGCCGTCGGGAAGCCGTGCCCAGAGGTTCAGCCCTCCCCGCGGCACGTGCTCGACGTGCACCCGGGGCGCGTGCTCGCGCAGACTGGTGAGGAGCAGGTCCCGGCGGGCGTGCAGCTGCTCGCGCAGCCGGCGCAGGTGGGTCTGCCACCCGGGCTGGGTGACGACGTCCAGGGCCGCCGCCTGCAGCAGACCGCTGACGTACATCGACTCGGCGGCCCGGTCGGCCAGGATGCGGTCCCGGGCCGGGCCCCTGGCGACGACCGCGCCCACGCGCAGGGCCGGGGAGACGCTCTTGGTCAGGGAGCGCAGGTGGACGACATGACCGGAGTCGTCCTGGGCGGCGAGGGGCACCGGCGTGCCGGTGATCCCGAAGTCGTGGGCCCAGTCGTCCTCCACCAGGAAGGCGCCGTGCGCGCGCACCACGTCCAGCACCTGCCGTCCCAGCGGCGCGGACCACTGCGCCCCCGTGGGGTTCGCGTAGTTCGGCTGGGCGTAGAGCAGCCGGGCACCGGTCTCCTCGAAGGCGCGGGCCAGCTCCTCGGCGTCGGGGCCGTGCGCGCCGCTGGGCACGGGCACGACGCGGACCCCCGCCTGGGCGGCGGCCAGGATGGCCCCCCAGTACGTGGGGGACTCCATGAGCACCGGTCCTCCGGCGCCGGCCAGGGCGCGGAACACGGAGCTGAGCCCGCTCTGGGTGCCGGGCAGCACGATCACGTCGCGGGGCGTGGGCGCAGTGACACCGGCCGGAGTGACGGTGCGCAGTTCGTGGGCGAACCACGACTGCAGCTCCGGCAGCCCGACCACCGGCGGACGGGACAGGGCCGCCTCCCCGCGTCCTGCCCGGCCCAGCGCGGAGCGCACCAGCCGTTCCGGCAGCAGCTCCCGATCGGGGTAGCCGGAGTGGAAGGCGATGACGTCGTTCGGGGTGCTGCGCAGCGCGGTGGACACGGTCCGGAGCGGCGACCGGGGCGCGCGCAGCGCGGCCGTCTGCCAGCCGTAGTCCGCGGGTCTCGCGGTGGGCACCGCCCGCACGAAGGTCCCGGCACCGGGGCGGGTCTCGACGAGACCCTGGGCGGCCAGGACGCGCAGCGCCTTCTGCACGGTCACCGGTCCGGCCTGGTGCTGGGCGGCCAGCGCCCGGGTGGAGGGCAGCCGCGCTCCCGGGGCGGCGGCGGCGATCCACTCCCGGAGGCTGTCGACGATCCGCGAACTGCTATCGTGGTCCATGGAAGCCAAGAGTAGCGCTATCGCCATTGACCACCCACCGATATCGTCCCTGCTCACGGCAGGACTGCTGTGGGGCCTGCTGGGGGTGACGGCGTTCTCGTTCACGGTCCCCCTCACGCGGTTCGCCGTCGAGGGACTCTCCCCGCTGTTCGTCGGCGCGGGTCGGGCGGTCGTGGCCGCAGCCCTGGCTGCCGCCGCGCTGGCACTGACCCGGTCGCAGCGGCCACGCGGAGCCCAGTGGCTCCGTCTGGGAGTGGTCGCCGGTGGGGTCGTGGCCGGTTTCCCGCTGCTGACCTCCTACGCGATGACCGCCGCTCCGGCCAGTCACGGGGCCGTGGTCATCGCCCTGCTGCCGGCGGTCACCGCCGTCGTCGTGGTGCTGCGGACCGGTGAGCGTCCTCCGCGGGCGTTCTGGCTCGTGTCGGCGGCGGGCGCGCTCGCAGCCGTCGTCTTCGCCTCGGCGCAGTCGGGGAGCCCCGGCCGGTTGCACGGGGTGGACCTCCTGCTCCTCGGCGCGGTCGTGGCGGCGGCCCTCGGCTACGCCGAGGGCGGTCTGCTGTCCCGTGAGCTCGGCGCCTGGCAGACCATCTCGTGGGCCCTGGTGCTCTCCTCGCCCGTCATGCTGGTCCTCGGCGTCCTCGCGGTGGTCCAGCAGCCTCCCACCGGGACGCCGGGGCAGTGGGCCGCCTTCGCCTACCTCGGGGTGATCAGCATGTTCCTCGGCTTCGTCGCCTGGTACCGCGGCCTGGGTCTCGGCCCCATGGCCAGGGTGAGCCAGATCCAGCTCGTGCAGCCCGTGCTGAGCATCGGCTGGGCCGCCCTCCTGCTGGGGGAGGACCTCATGGCCGGCACCGTCGCCGGAGGTGCGGCCGTCGTCCTCTGCGCCGGCCTCGCCGTCCGCGTGCGACTGCGTCCTGCGCGGGTTCCGACGTCCCGCTGAGCCGGTCCCCGGACAGGCCCGGGCGGAGCCGACGGCCCGGGTAGAGCCGGTGGCCCCACCCGCGGGGCCCGGCCGCTGCGGTGAGGAGGTAGCCGTGGCCAGCCGGACGCCCCACCCGCCGCTCCCGACCCGGGCAGTGCTGCGGAGTTGTCCCCTTTACAGGTGCACATCTGGTGTCGCGGGTGCCGGAGGGCAAGAATGACAGCGACGGAGGGCGGCCGCGGTGCACCGTGGTCCGGGTCAGCAGAGGAGGTCGTGTGTCTGCCGGACGCTCCACCCTGGGATGGGACCGGCTGGCCGGCTCCGCCGGGTCGGCGGTCGTCGTCCTCGTCGTGGTCCAGCTCCTCCTGCGGGGCGTGGTCTCGCTGGCCCAGCTCGCACTGGGAGCGGCGGCGCTCGTCGTCGTCGCACTGGTGCTCGGTCAGCGGTTCGTCGTCCCCTGGCTGGCGCGCAGGCCCCCGAACCGTCCACGCATCACCGCGACCCGTGCGTGGACGTGCCCGGTGCCCCCGGAGGAGGCGCTCGAGCGGATCCGCACGGCGTTCGAGGACCTCGGCCCGGAGGTCCGCTCCGCCGCGTGCAGCGTCGAGGTGGCGGTGGGCTCGGACGTCGTCTTCCGCCGGCGCGGCACCGCCTCCGAGTTCGGCTGGCGGGCCCTGCCCCTGCTGGCCGTCTTCCGGGTCGTCCCCCGGGGCGCGGGATCGGCGGTCACCGCCGACGTGCGGGACGACCTCGGGTGGTACCCGGATGCCCCCGGCAGACTCGTGGAGGACGAGGTCGACCGGCGCAGCGCCACGCTGATCGAGCGCGCGATCTGCGCCACCTGCCGGTGACCGTCCCACCCGGGACGGACGGGGCCTCAGGCGGAGACCGGTGAGGCGGTCAGGGCGTCGACGATCGCCCGGGTGACCTCCTCGGTGCCGGCGGTGCCGCCGAGGTCGCGGGTGAGGTGCCCGGCGGCGGTGGTGGCCTCGATGGCCGCCTCCACCCGGCGGGCCTGGTCGTGCAGGCCGAAGTGGTCGAGCATCAGCGCGGCACTGGCGATCGCCCCGATCGGGTTGGAGATGCCCTGCCCGGCGATGTCCGGGGCGGTGCCGTGGACGGGCTCGAACATGGAGGGGAAGCGGCGCTCGGGATTGAGGTTGGCGCTGGCGGCCAGGCCGAGGCTGCCGGCCAGGGCCGAGCCGAGGTCGGAGAGGATGTCCGCGTTGAGGTTCGAGGCCACCACCACGGAGAGGTCCTCGGGGTGCAGGACGAACTTCGCGCTCATCGCGTCCACCAGCACGCTCTCGGTCTGCACGTCGGGGTAGTCGGCGGCGACCCGGGCGAAGACCTCGTCCCACAGCACCATGCCGTACTGCTGGGCGTTGGACTTGGTGACGCTGGAGACCTTCTGCACGGTCCGGGTGCGGGCCAAGTCGAAGGCGAAGCGGATGATCCGCTCGCAGCCCTTCTCGGTGAACAGGGAGGACTGGACGGCGACCTCGTTGCCGGGTCCGCGCCCGGCGAGGTTGCGCCCGCCGAGTCCGGCGTACTCGCCCTCGCTGTTCTCCCGGACCACGACCCAGTCCAGCTCGGTGGTCTCGGCCTTGCGCAGCGGGGAGACCACCCCGGGCAGGAACCGCACCGGGCGGATGTTGGCCCACTGGTCGAAGTTCTGGGTGATGTTCAGCCGCAGCCCCCACAGGCTCACGTGGTCGGGGACGTTCTCCCAGCCGACCGCGCCGAAGTAGATCGCGTCGAAGTCCTGCAGGTCCTCCAGCCCGTGCGGGTCCATCATCACCCCGTGCTGGTCGTAGTACTCCGAGCCCCAGGGGAACTCGGTCCAGTCGAAGGAGAACGCCCCGCCGGACTGCTCGGCGAGGGCGTCCAGGACCGTCCGGCCGGCCGCGACGACCTCCTTGCCCACCCCGTCGGCGGGGATCGAGGCGATGGTGAAGACCTGCTGCTCAGCCATGGTGGTGCGCTCCTTGTCCGTGTGGTCCCCGCGGCACGCCGCGGTGTCGGGTTCCAGTAGAACCGCTGCCCGGCCACCCGGTCCAAGACCTGTTCCGTCTTCCCCGCATAGGCAGTGCCTATGCGCGCTGGCTGGCTCCGCCGCTGGACCCGCCGTCGGACCCGCCACCGAGCTCGCCGGTGGGCCCGGTGGCGTGCCCGGCGGCCACACCCAGGAAGGCCCGGGCCGCCGGGGTCAGGTCCGCCGGCCGGCTGAGCACGGCCACGTGCAGCACGGTGACCGGCTCGATCCGCACCACCCGCAGTCCCATCTGCCGGGCCAGCGGTGCCCAGGACGAGGGCAGGACCGCGTGACCCACCCCGGCCAGGACCAGCGGCAGGACGGAGGTGCGGTGGGCGACCTCCGCCGCGATCTCGACGCCCACCCCGTCGGCGAGGACGTCGTCGACCAGCCACCGCATCAGCGAGCCCGGCTGGGAGACCACCACCCGGTGCCCGGCGAGGTCCTCCCGCCGGAGCACCGGCCCGGCCCCGAAGGTGTCCGCCCGCGGGTCCACGATCAGCACCAGCAGCTGCTGCTCCAGGTGCAGCACGTCGACGTCGGCGGAGCGGAACGGCCGGTCCGAGCCCAGGATGCCGATCTCCGCGCTGCCCGCGCGCACGGCCTCGCTCACCTCCTCCGGGGTGAACGCCGCCGCGACGTCGACGGTCACCGCCGGGTGGCTGCGGGCGTAGGCGGCGATCATCGACGTGAGCGGCTCGACCCCCGGGGAGGGCATGGCCACCATCTCCAGGCGTCCGCTGCGCACCCCCTTGAGGTCGTCCACGGCGGCCCGGGCGGCCTCGAGGTCCCGGACCACCACCCGCGCCGGGCCCACCAGCTCGTGGCCGGCCCGGCTGAGCACGACCCGGCGTCCGGTCCGGTGGAACAGCGGAACCCCCAGCTCCCGCTCGAGACCCTTGATCGTCTGCGACAACGACGGCTGGGCCACCAGCAGGTGCTCGGCCGCCCGGGTGAATCCTCCGTGGTCGACCACGGCCAGGAAGTGCGTCAGCTGACGGGCGTCCATCGTCGTCTCCTCCTGCGTCCGTGCGGTGACCCGGCGGGTCCGGCCCGTGGGTGCAGTGAACAACATGCCACGGACAGGACGGAAATCCCCGGCTCGTGCCGAGGAGGCCCCACGGTCGAGGGATCCGTCCGGGCCGGAGTCTGCGGCCGGCGGTGGGGGAGGCGGATACGAACGCGGCAACCCTCTTCCGGGAGACGGCCACGTCGAGGACGAAGACGTCGTCGTGGCGGGAAGCCTGCCCGGATCCGGTGCGCGTCCGGGCGAGAGGGGCGATGAGGTGGCCGGCCTGCGACCCACGGACCGCGGCAGGAGCGGCCCTGTCAGCACGTGCCCTCCTCCATCGGCGGACTGCTCCTGGCGGTGGCGCCCTGGTGCTCGGACAGGGTGGCGGGGCGACGCCTCACTCCGCCGTGGAGGAAGACGGGTCGTGACTGTTGGGGCGGATCGGGTCGGACTGCACGGGGAATGGTCTCAGGCCGGGGACGGTGCGATGTTGTGGTTGCGACGGAAGGGGACGGAAGGGGTTGTGCGGGTCGTAGCGGTTCTTCAGTGCCACCAGCCGTTCGAGGGTGTCCGGTCCGTAGGCCAGGCGGGCTGACCCGGTGAGGTCGTGGCCGGTCTCGGCATGGTGCGATCAGGAGGAAGCACCATGAAGGTGACGATGGGGTTCATCTCCCCGGGCAGACCCTGTGCCCACCGACCGAAGGCCCCACCGCCATCTTCCAGCGCTCCGGACGGTAGAAGGAGTTCCCGCCCAGCGCCGGATCGATGTCCGCCACCGATCCGGCCCGGACACCGTCCCGAGGATGCAGGTCGATCATGCCGTTCGACACCACCATGCTCCGGCAGGAGCAACGGCCGTTAGGCAATCGTTGGGCACCGAAGCGCGCGGCCAGAAGAGCGGCCCCGCGACACCGGTCGCCACTTCCTCCGTGCGAAACAACGGCGCGTCACAGGTTGCGATCCGGAAACAGCACGGGACACGCGGAAGTCGTCGCTCCTAGCCTGGAAGTGGAGGGGGCGAACGCCATGCCATGGACCACCGGCCGAACTGCCGGATCGCGTGCAGACCGGCCGACCTGCCAGGACACCGCGCTCCCCGACTGCGCACCGGCGAGGCAATCTGCCCCGGTGCTGCGGCCGTGCAGGGCCAGGGTCCGACCTGGCTCCGCACCGCGGCCGCACACGACCACGCATGAGGAGATGCCGTCATGACCGAGAATTCCACTGCGACCGGCACGCTCGCACCCGAGGTGCTGGATCGCCTGCAGAGCCAGGTGCGCGGACAGATGTACCAGCCGGGTGACCCCGGCTACGACGAGGCCCGCGCCGTGTACAACGCCATGATCGACAAGCGGCCGGCCCTGGTCGTCCGGTGCCACGACGTCGCCGACGTCATCGCCGGAGTGAACACCGCCCGGGAGACCGGGACGGACCTGGCCGTGCGCGGCGGCGGGCACAGCGGCCCCGGGTTGGGCACCTGCGACGGCGGGATCGTGCTGGACCTCGCGCCCATGAACGGGGTGCACGTCGACCCGGTCGAGGCCTGCGCCGTCGTCGAGGGCGGGGCGCGGTGGGGCGACGTCGACCACGCCACGCACGCCTTCGGCCTCGCCTGCCCGTCCGGGATCATCTCCACCACCGGTGTCGGCGGGCTGGCCCTCGGGGGCGGGATGGGCTACCTGACCCGCAAGTACGGACTGACCGTCGACAACCTGCTGGCCGCCGACGTCGTGCTCGCCGACGGCAGTTTCGTGACGGCGGACGCCGAGCACCATCCCGACCTGTTCTGGGCCCTGCGCGGTGGCGGGGGCAACTTCGGGGTGGTCACCTCGTTCACCTTCCGCCTCCACCCGGTCGACACGGTCGTGGGCGGGCCCATGCTGTGGCCGGTCGACCGGGCCGCTGAGCTGCTGCGCTGGTACCGCGACTTCCTTCCCTCCGCCCCGGAGGACCTCCACGGGTTCTTCGCCTTCCACATCGTTCCGCCCGTCCCGCCGTTCCCCGAGGAGCTGCACCTGCAGAAGATGTGCGGGGTGGTGTGGTGCTGGACGGGCCCGGAGGAGGACGCTGCTGCTGCGCTCGCCCCGGCGCGCGCGCAGCAGCCGGTTCTGGACGGCGTGCAGCCGATGCCCTACCCGGTGCTGCAGACCGCATTCGACGGCCTCCTGCCCCCGGGCGACCAGTGGTACTGGCGGGCCGACTACATCGGGGAGATCCCCGACGAGGCGGTGGACCTGCACGCTCGGCACGGGTCGACGCTGCCGACGGTGCAGTCGACGATGCACCTGTATCCGATCGACGGCGCCGCCCACCGTGTCGACAGCGCGGACACCGCGTTCAGCTACCGTGACGCCACCTGGGCCATGGTGATCGCCGGCGTGGACCACGACCCCGCCATGGCTTCGGAGCTGCGCGACTGGAGCGCCGTGTACTGGGAGGCCATCCACCCGTACTCGCTCGGGGGCGCCTACGTGAACATGATGATGGAAGAAGGACAAGACCGGGTACGCGCCAGCTACCGCGAGAACTATGACCGGCTCCTGGCGGTGAAGCGGCGCTACGACCCCGACAACCTCTTCCACCGCAACCAGAACATCCACTGAGAGGTGACTTCAGCAGGAGGGGCTCGGGGCCGGCGAGACCTGCAGCCCGGTGGTTTGCAATTGACTTAACCTTCGAACACGTATTCGAATGGGGCCGTGAGCTTTCCGCACCTGCACGTCGCCACCGCCTTCAGCGCCCACTTCGGGGTCAGCCGGCCCGCCGCCCTCGCCGCGGCGGCCGCGGCGGACGGTGCGGACGTGCTCGCCTGCACCGACCGGGACGGGCTCTACGGCGCGGTCAAGCACCTGGGCGCGTGCCGGGAGCACGGCATCGACCCCGTCCTGGGGGTCGACCTGTCCCTGCTGTGCCCCGCCCGCGAGCGCGTCCTCGGCCGCGTCGTGGTCCTGGCGGCCGGCGGCACCGCCGGTGCGGGCTACGCCGCCCTGTGCCGGCTCGTCTCCGCCGCCCACGCCGGCGGGGGACCGCCCGGGGTGACCGCGGCCGAGATCGCGGCCTCCTCCGCCTCGGACCGGCACGACGGACCGGTCCTGACCGTGCTGCTCGGGCCCGCCTCCGACGTCGGGCAGGAGCTAGCGGCCCGCCACTACCGCACCGGGCGCGCGGCCCTGGCCCGGTGGCGGGCCCTGCTCCCCGCGGAGGCGCTGGCCGTGGAGGTGGTCTCCCACCTGGCCGCCCCCGGCACCGTGTGCAGCACCTCCCACGCGGCCCGGATGCTGCGCGCCGCCCTCGAGGGGGGACTGACCCCCGTGCTGACCAACGCGGTGCGCTACGCCACTCCCGCCGAGGCCGCCACCGCCGACGTCCTCGACGCCGCCCGTGCCCTCACCCCGCTCGGGAGCCTCGGGGCGCGCGCCGGCCGCACCCCCGGCGGCAGAGGAGGAAGCACGGGAGACAGCAGGAGAGAGGTCAGCAGGGGAGAGGTCAGCAGGGGAGAGGGCGGCAGGGGTGGGACCGGAGGGGGAGACGACGGGGGAGGGCCGGCCGGACGGGCCGGGGCGTCCCGGCGGACGACGGCGCCGGAGCCGCTGCAGCCCAACGGGCAGGGCTGGCTCAAGCCCGCCCGGCAGATGCACGCGCTCGCCGAAGAGGTCTCCCGGGCCGCGGACCTCGGCCCCGCCGGCGCCGCGGCCCTGCTGGCGGGCACCCAGCGGGTCGCCGACCGGTGCCGGCTGGACCCGGTCGCCGACTGCGGCTGGGGGCGGCCGGTGGTGCCCGAGGCCTCCGTGCTGGGGCTGGAGCGGCCCGCGCCCGCGGAGTTGCGGGCGCGCTGCGAGGCGGGCCTGGGGCGCCGCTACCCGGGCCGTCGTGCGACGCGGGCCGTGCGGGACCGGCTGGAGCAGGAACTGGAGGTGATCGAGGGCCTCGGCTTCGCCTCCTACTTCCTCACCGTGGCCGAGGTCTCCGCGATGATCGGGCAGATGGGCGTCCGCCACGCCGCCCGGGGCTCCGGGGTCTCGTCGCTCGTCAACCACCTGCTCGACGTCTCCCCGGTGGACCCCCTCGAGCACGAGCTGCTCTTCGAGCGCTTCCTCTCCCACGACCGCTCGACCCTCCCGGACATCGACATCGACGTCGAGTCGGCCCAGCGCCACCGCGTCTACCGGAGGATCTTCGACCGCTTCGGTCCCGAGCGGGTGAGCCTCATGAGCATGCAGAACGCCTACCGGGCCCGCGGCGCGGTCCGGGACGCCGGTCTCGCCCTCGGCATCGACCCCGAGACCGTGGACGGCGTCGCCAAGCAGCTGTGGCACCTGCCGGCGTCGGCGCTGCGGGAGACCATCGCCCGTCAGCCGGAGCTGCGGGACTTCGCCGAGCAGGTCTCGCAGGAGAGGCAGCTCGACCTCCTCGTGGACCTCACCGAGCGCCTGGACCGGCTGCCCCGGCACATCTCCATGCACCCGTGCGGGGTGATCCTGGGGGACCGGAGCCTGCTGGACCGCACCCCAGTGCAGGCCGGTGGGACCGGGATGCCGATGAGCCAGTTCGACAAGCACGACATGGACCCCATGGGCATGCTCAAGCTGGACATCCTCGGCGTGCGCATGCAGTCGGCCCTGGCCCACGCCGTCGACGAGGTGGCCCGCACCCACCCGGACCGGCCCCGCCTGGACCTCGAGGCGATCCCCGTGGACGACGGGAGCACGTTCGAACTCATCCGCTCGACCCACACCCTGGGCTGCTTCCAGATCGAGTCCCCGGGCCAGCGGGAGCTCATCGGCAAGATGGCGCCCTCGAGCTTCCGGGACCTCATCGTCGACATCTCCCTGTTCCGCCCCGGTCCCATGCACTCGGACATGGTCCGCCCCTACCTGGAGCACCGCCACGGCTGGTCCGTGCCCGCCTCGATCCACCCGGTCCTCGACCCGATCCTCGCCGAGACGCACGGCGTGACCGTCTTCCACGAGCAGGTCCTGCGCATCCTGGACGCCTTCACCGGCTGCGGTCTCGCCCGGGCCGACGAGCTGCGCCGCCGGCTGGGCTCCGACCGCCAGATCGAGGTGGAGGCGTTCTTCCGCGAGCGGGCCCGGGAGCAGGAGTACCCGCTCGACGTGGTGGACCGGGTGTGGGGCACCCTGGCGGCGTTCGGCTCGTTCGGCTTCTGCAAGGCCCACGGCGCGGCGTTCGCGGTGCCCACCTACCAGTCCGCGTGGCTGAAGGCCCACCACCCAGAGGCGTTCCTGGCGGGGCTGTGGGAGCACGATCCCGGGATGTACCCCAAGCGCCTGCTCGTGGGGGAGGCGCGGCGGATGGGCATCCCCGTCCTGCCGGTGGACGTCAACCGCTCCGACGAGCACTACCGCGTGGAGCGGCTCGACGACGACCCCGACCGCTTGGGCGTGCGACTGGCCCTCACCGGGATCCACGGGGTCTCGCAGGCCGAGGTCCGGCGGATCGTGGCCGGGCAGCCCTACGCGTCGCTCGCCGAGCTGCGGCAGCGGGCCCGTCCCGCCCGGCGCACCCTCGAGCGTCTCGCCGCGGTGGGGGCCTTCGACGGCCTGCTGCGCCGGTCCGGCGGCCGGGCCTCCCGCGCAGACCTCGTGCACGCCCTGCGGACCCGGGCGGACAGCGCCCGGCCGGTCCGGCCGGCCGTGGAGGTCGAGGGGCAGCTGGCCCTCCCGCTCGGTGACCTCGAGCTGCGCGGGCTGCCCGCGGAACTCCCGGAGCCCACCCTGCAGGAGAAGGTCCGCACCGAGCTGGACCTGCTCGCGGTGGACGTCTCGGCGCACCTCCTGGAGAGCTGGGCGCCCCTGCTGCGCGAGCTCGGGGTCACGCCCGCCGAGCGGCTGCTGGAGCTGCGCAGCCGTTCCGAGGTGCTCGTGGCAGGGGTGCGCGTCTCCACCATGACCCCTCCCATGCGCAGCGGCCGGAGGGTGGTGTTCGTCAGTCTCGACGACGGCACGGGGGCGGTGGACTGCGCCTTCTTCCCCGACGCCCAGGACCGCTCGGGGCAGCACCTGTTCGGCACCCGGCTGCTGCTGGTGCGGGGGCGGACCCGGCGCACGGGTCCCCGGGGGATCAGCCTCAGCGCGGAGCAGGCCTGGGACCTCACCGACCCGGCGACCCCGGTGGCCGTGCGCACCCCGGCCCTGCGGGCGTCCCCGCGTGCGGTCCGGTGAGCAGTCCGGCGTGGGGTCCGGTGTGGGGTCTGGCGCACGGCCCGGGTGCCGGGGCAGGATGGGCAGGAGATCGGTGCGAATCCAACGGTTTCACTCTCGGTGAATCCGTTGGCCAGAGAACTGATTGCCAGTATGGTTACTAATAACAGCGGATGAGCTGCACCCCGCCCCGGCGGGAATCGTCCGCGGCGGGCTCCCTCCTAGGGGCCCGTTGCCCAGCAGACGAAGAGAAGGAGTTCTCACATGGCTACGTACGACGTCAACGCACTGCTTTCGGCCACCGCCTACGGGTCGGACGGCGACAAGATCGGCAAGGTCGAGCAGGTCTTCCTGGACGACAACACCGAAGAGGTCACCTTCGTGACCGTCAACACCGGTCTGTTCGGCACCAAGGAGAGCTTCGTCCCGGTCGACGGCGCCCAGCAGGACGGTGACCGCTTCGTCCTCCCCTACACCAAGGACGTCATCAAGGACGCCCCGAACGTGGACGCGGACCAGCACCTCTCCCCGGCGGAGGAAGAGGAGATCTACCGCTACTACAAGATGAACTACGCCGGCACGGATGACCGCTACGCCGCGGACACCGACCGCAACGCCGTCCCGGCCGCCGGCACGGCCGGTACCGCCGGCTACGCCGAGGTCGACCGCGACGCCACCGACCGCAACAGCACCGCGGGGATCGCCGACGTCGACCGCACGGTCACCGACCGTGACCGCACCGACCGCGACCGCGCCGACCTCACCGACCGTGAGGGTGGCGTCGTCCGCCACGAGGAGCAGCTCCACGTCGGCAAGGAGCAGCGCGAGACCGGCCGTGCCCGTCTGCGCAAGTACGTGGTCACCGAGCACGAGAGCGTGGACGTGCCCGTCGAGCGTGAAGAGGTCCGTGTCGAGCGCACCCCGCTGAGCGGCACCGAGGCCGACTCCGGCACCATCGGCGAGGAGGACGTCGAGGTGACCCTCCACGAGGAGCACCCCGTCGTCGCCAAGGAGACCGTGGGCGTCGAGAAGGTCGGCCTCGAGAAGGAGACCGTCCGCGACACCGAGCGTGTCGAGGCCGACGTCCGCAAGGAGCAGGTCGAGGTGGAGACCGACGCCGAGCGAGGCACCGGCCGCACCGACAACGACCGCCGCGACCGCCGCTGATCGCAGCCGGTCCGTCCGGGGCCCCCGTCACCGCAAGGTGACGGGGGCCCCGTCGTCGTGCGCGGCCCGGTTCGCCCCCGCCCGCCGGTCCTCGTCCCACCGCCCGCCGCCCGTGCCGGGCGACGGGTACCATCGATGCAGTGCGCACCGCCCACCGGTGCCCCTGCCACGCGCCCCCCGTACGGGTGCGTGCCGTTGCCGATCCAAGGAGCCCCTTCCCCATGACCACCCTGCCGGAGCAGCCGCCCGAGTCCGCCGCCCACACGATCACCGTCGACGGCCGGCAGCGCACGGTGGGAACCGGGACCTCCGCCGCGGACCTCTACCGCGAGGACCGCTCCGTGGTGGTGGCCCGGGTCAACGGGGTGCTGAGGGACCTCGCCACCGAACTGGCCGACGGCGACGTCGTGGAGCGGGTGCTGGTCTCCGAGCCGGAGGGCCTGGAGGTGCTGCGCCACTCCGCCGCCCACGTCATGGCCCAGGCGGTGCAGCAGCTGCACCCGGACGCCAAGCTCGGCATCGGCCCCTACATCACCGACGGCTTCTACTTCGACTTCGACGTCGAGCACCCCTTCACGCCCGAGGACCTCAAGGCGATCGAGAAGCGGATGCAGAAGATCGTCAACTCCACGCAGTCCTTCCGCCGCCGTGCGGTGAGCGAGGAGGAGGCCCGGGCCGAGCTCGCGGACGAGCCCTACAAGCTCGAGCTCGTCGGCCTGTCCCAGGGCCCGGGCTCCGGCGGGGACGTGGACGCCGCCGCGGAGGGCGCCTCCGTGGAGGTCGGCGCCGGCGGGCTGACGATCTACGACAACGTGGACCGCAAGACCGGGAAGACGGTCTGGAAGGACCTGTGCCGCGGCCCGCACCTGCCCGACACCAAGCTGATCGGCAACGGCTACGCGCTCATGCGCTCGGCCGCCGCCTACTGGCGCGGCTCCGAGAAGAACAAGCAGCTCCAGCGCATCTACGGCACCGCGTGGCCCTCCAAGGAGGACCTCACGGCGTACAAGGAGCGCCTGGCCGAGGCGGAGCGGCGGGACCACCGCCGGATCGGGTCGGAGATGGACCTGTTCTCCTTCCCGGACGAGCTCGGCTCCGGTCTGCCGGTCTTCCACCCCAAGGGCGGGACCATCCGCAGGACCATGGAGGACTACTCCCGGGAGCGGCACACGGAGGCCGGCTACGAGTTCGTCTACACCCCACACATCACCAAGGGGCACCTGTACGAGGTCTCGGGCCACCTCGACTGGTACCGCGAGGGCATGTTCCCCGCGATGCACGTGGACGAGGAGCGGGACCCGCGGACCGGGGAGCTGACCAAGCAGGGCCAGGACTACTACCTGAAGCCCATGAACTGCCCGATGCACAACCTGATCTTCCGGTCCCGCGGCCGGTCCTACCGCGAGCTGCCGCTGCGCCTCTTCGAGTTCGGGCAGGTCTACCGCTACGAGAAGTCCGGCGTGGTCCACGGCCTGACCCGAGTCCGCGGCATGACCCAGGACGACGCCCACATCTACTGCACCCGCGAGCAGATGAAGGCCGAGCTGACCACCACGCTCGGGTTCGTGCTCGACCTGCTCAAGGACTACGGGCTCGACGACTTCTACCTCGAGCTCTCCACCAGGGACCCCGAGAAGTTCGTGGGCTCGGACGAGCTGTGGGAGGAGGCCACGAACACCCTCGCCGAGGTCGCGGCCGAGTCCGGGCTGGACCTGGTGCCGGACGCCGGGGGCGCCGCGTTCTACGGCCCGAAGATCTCGGTGCAGGCCAAGGACGCGATCGGGCGGACCTGGCAGATGTCCACCATCCAGCTCGACTTCAACCTGCCGGAGCGCTTCGACCTCGAGTACCAGGCCGCCGACGGCACCCGGCAGCGGCCCGTGATGATCCACCGGGCCCTGTTCGGGTCCGTGGAGCGCTTCATGGGCGTGCTCGTGGAGCACTACGCCGGGGCGTTCCCGGCGTGGCTGGCCCCCGTCCAGGTCGTGGCCATCCCGGTGGCAGAGGCCTTCAACGACTACCTGCAGGACGTCGTGGACACCCTGCGCTCCCGTGGCGTGCGCGTGGAGCTGGACGCGGGCTCGGACCGTTTCCCCAAGAAGATCCGCACCGCCTCCAAGGAGAAGGTCCCGTTCGTGCTCATCGCCGGCGGCGAGGACGCCGAGGCCGGGGCGGTCTCCTTCCGCTTCCGCGACGGGTCGCAGGACAACGGGGTCCTCGTGGGCGAGGCCGTTGAGCGGATCGTGGCCCACATCCAGCGCCGAGTCAACGACGAGCCGACGGCCGCCGCTCCCGAGGACCACCGCGCCGCCGCGGAGACGGCAGGGGTGGGTCAGTGACCGGGGCGGCGCCCGAGGCCGGGCCCCCGCACCACTGGATCCGCCAGGACGAGTTCGAGATCCCCGGGGTGCCGGACAGCTTCCAGCGGCTGTGGACCCCGCACCGGCTCGCCTACGTGCGCGGGGAGGACCCGTCCGTGCGGGAGGACCCGGGGTGCCCCTTCTGCAACGGACCGCAGCGCGCGGACGAGGAGTCGCTGATCGTCCACCGGGGCGAGCACTGCTTCGTGATCCTCAACCTGTTCCCCTACAACCCCGGCCACCTCATGGTCTGCCCCTACCGGCACGTGGCCGACCTGACCGAGCTCGAACTCGAGGAGCTGCGGGAGCTGACGGACCTCACCCGCACCGCGGTCGCGACGATCCGCGGCGTCGCGTCCCCGCACGCCTTCAACGTGGGCATCAACCTGGGGGCCGCGGCCGGCGGCTCCCTCTCGGGGCACCTGCACCAGCACGTGGTGCCGCGCTGGAACGGTGACGCCAACTTCATGCCCGTCCTCGCCGGCACCAAGGCGATCATGCAGACCCTCGGCGACACCCGGCAGGACATCGCCGACGCCTGGCCCGCGGCCTGATCCCCTGGTCCCATCACCCGGTCCGGTCATCCAGTCCTCCGGTCCGGTCCTCCGGTCCGGTCCTCCGGCCGGAGTCATCCGGCCCGCACCTCTTTCCGCCCGTTCTCCCGGTCCGTGACCGGGGCGTGCCCGCCGTCCGCGCCCGGCGCCCGGTCGCTCAGCCGCCGACCTCCGGGGCGGGCGCTCCGCGCTGCTGGTGGACGAACTCCTCCCGCGGCTGGAGCCCGCGCCGCTCCAGCAGCGCGCCGAGGTGCGGGCGGCGCCCCAGCAGGGCCTCGAAGGCCTCCATCGGAGCGGTCTCGTTGCCCCGGGACAGCACCTCCTCGGCGAAGCGTCGCCCGTTCTCCCTGGTGGGCCCGCCGCGGGCCGTGAACCACTGGGCGGTGTCCGCGTCGAGGATCTCGGCCCAGATGTAGGAGTAGTAGCCGGCGGAGTAGCCACCGGCGAAGATGTGCTTGAAGTACCCGGACCGGTAGCGCGGGGCGATGCCGTCCACGTCCACCCCGGCACGGACGAGGGCCTCCTGCTCCACGGTGCGCGGGTCCGGCAGCTCGGCCGGGTCCTCGATCCCGTGCCAGGCGAGATCCAGGTAGGTCGAGGCGAGGTACTCCACGGTCCGGAAGCCCTGCCCGTGCGCGGCGGCCTCCCGCAGGCCCGCCAGGGTCTCCTCGGGGATCGGCTCGCCCGTGCGGTGGTGGCGGGCGTAGTGCCGGAGCACCTCCGGGTGCAGCACCCACATCTCGTGCACCTGGGACGGGTACTCCACGAAGTCCCGCGGCACCTTCGTCCCCGAGAACGAGGGCAGGTGCACGTCGGAGAGCAGCCCGTGCAGGGCGTGGCCGAACTCGTGGAAGACCGTCACCACCTCGTCCGGCGTCAGCAGCTTGGGCCTGCCCGCGGGCGGTCGGGTGAAGTTCGCGTTGTTGACGACGACGGGGCGCTGCCCGGTCAGCCGGTTCTGGTGCACCAGCGAGCCCATCCAGGCACCGCCCTGCTTGGTGGGCCGCGTGAACCAGTCGCCGAGGAACAGGCCCACATCGCGGCCCTCCTCGTCGGTCACCTCCCACACCCGCACCTGCGGCAGGTAGCCGTGCAGGTCGGGGCGCTCGGTGAAGACCAGCCCGTAGAGCTCGCGGGCCGTGCGGAAGATCCCGTGCTCCAGCACGGACTCCAGCTCGAAGTACTCCCGCAGCGCGGAGGCGTCCACGGCGTAGCGCTCCCGGCGCAGCCGTTCGGCCCAGAACGGCCAGTCCCACGCCTCGATCGGGTGCCCGGCCAGCTCCTCGAGCTCGGCCCGCTCCTCGAGGGCGTTGCGCACGGCGGGGCCGGTGATCCGCTCCAGCATCTCGTGCACCGCCTCCTGGGACGGCGCCGTGGCCCCGGCCATCACGTGGTCGCCGTGGCTGCGGAATCCCAGCAGTCCGGCCTGCTCGGCGCGCAGCCGGGCGATCCGGGCGGCCACGGGCAGCAGGTCCGTGCGGCTCTGCGAGCCCTCGCCCCCGTGCTCGCCGGTGCCCCGGTTGACGGCGGCGAGGTGGATCCGGCGGCGCAGCGCGCGGTCCGTGAGCACCGACAGCACCGGCTGCACGGTGAACAGCGAGGGCGTCAGGAGGTACCGGCCCGGCAGGCCGTTCTCGGCGGCCGCGGAGGCGGCGGACTCGACGTCCGCGGCAGACAGCCCGTCCAGCTCCGCGGGGTCGTCGACGACCACGGCCGAGGCGTTGACCTCCCGGATCAGGCCGTTGCCGTAGCGGATGCTCAGCCCCGAGATCTCGTCGTTGATCTCCCGCAGCCGCTGCTGGTCGTCCAGGCTCAGCTCCACGCCCGAGTTCGCGAACCAGGACACGTACTCGTCCAGCGCGTGCACCTGCCACGGCTCCAGGTCCGTGCGGTCGACCCTGCGCACCCGGGCGTAGAGGTCCTTGTTGAGCGTGTAGTCCGCCTTGTGCTCCGACAGCCGCGGCGCGAGCTCCTGGTAGATCTGCTGGATGCCCTCCGTGTTGTGGGCGGCGGTCAGCGTGAAGAAGACCGACTCGACCCGGTCCAAAGGCAGGCCGCCGCGCTCGAGGGCCTCGACGGTGTTCTCGAAGGTGGGCGGGGCCGGGTCGGCCAGGACCGCCCGCACGCACTCGAGGTCCTGCGCCATCGCCGCCTCGAAGGCCGGCAGGAAGTGCTCCTCCTTGATCCGCCCGAAGTCGGGCAGCTCGTAGGGGAGGTCGCTGGGGCGCAGGAGTGGATTGTCCAAGGGCCGGTTTCTGTCGTGGTGAGGGGACGGGCGCAGTCCAGACTAGCCGCCCACTGTGACAGTGGTGTTATCAGGCCGCGCCCGTCGACGAGGCGACGCGGACATCGACGACCTCGAGGCCGTCCTCCCCGGGCAGCCCCCGCCGCGGATCCGCGCGTGCGGACCCGGTCCGGCGCGAACGCGGCCTCCCGGCCCAGCACGGTGAACAGCAGCCGACCGGGTCGCTGGGGTCGCCCGCGACGCCGCCGATCAGCTTCTCACGGTTTCTGCGACCGCTGTCGCGGGGAACGGAGGCACGCTGAGCGTCCCGGAAAGGGGCGAGCTCCGCCTGGTTCTGCCGGGCGATCGGCTCCGCCCGGTCGGGCGTGCTGGAGGAATCCTCTCAAGACGTCGGCCAGGGCATGGCCGTGGGCGACAGCCGGCGCGGTGCTCCGCCCTCCGGGTGGTCCCTCGCGGGGAGCCTGCGCCCCGGACTGCTCTCAGAGCGCGCCCTGCTCACGGGTGCCGGCGGGCAGCGGTGCCATGGTGGTGACAACGACGGGTTTCGCGGTCAGCCCGTCGATGAGGGTGTTCAGGCGTGCGACGGCGGGCCCTTCGGCGTGGGCTGCGAGGTCGCCGTCGGAGGCCCATTTCTCGATCATCACGATCGACCCGTCCGCGGCGTCGTGAAGCGCGTAGAGCAGGCATCCTGGTTCCTCGTGCACGGCGGGAACGGCGTGCTGCAAGGCTTCGATGAGCCGGTCCCGGGAGCCGGCGGCGGGGGTGAACACAGCGGTGACGACAACAGTCATGGAACTGTCCTTCCAGGCGGTGACGGAGACAGCCGAGTGGGCTCGATCGACAAAGGTAGCTGACCGGAGCGGGATGTTCCTGACGATCACGCCCGCACTGCCACCCGTGGGGACGGCTGTGCACGTTGCTCGAGCGAGAACCATCGGCTCTGAGCAGCGCCGTGACACCCCTTCCTGACCACACCGCGGCAACCCTCCCGGAGGTCACCGGCAGCACCGGTCACGAGGTCGCTCGTGGGGATGGGACGGACCGGTGGCTGTTCGCCACCGCCGGCGGCCGGCATCGCCGCACGTGTCGACCCGCACCTGGTGCGCCGCACCCACGCCACCCTCGCCCCGGTGTCCGGGGTCGACCCCCTCGGGGCTACCGCACCGATCGGTGACGTTGCAGCCGAGGTTCGTCGACGACCGTGCGACGCCCCTGCGGTCGCCGCGTTCCAGGGCGTCGTCGGTGATACCGGCCGCCACCGCCTGGCGGATCACCCTGTCGAGCACCAGCAGGGACATGATGAGCACGACCCATGAGACGAGCAGTCCGAGAGCGACGACGTCGGTCACGGTGGTGGGCCTCCCGGGAGGTGGTCCTCGCGCGCTATGAGGGAGCGGGCGGGGTCTCAGGAACCGCGCCCTGTTCCGACCTGTCGCGGTGGGACAGGGGTTCTGTGTCGTGCATCCGGATCAGCCCCGTGGCGCCGTCGATGGTGACCACCTGGCCCTCGGTCAGCCGGGTGGTGGCGTCGGGCACGCAGATGACCGCCGGGATGCCGTACTCGCGGGCCACGGTCGGGCCGTGGGCGATCGTGGAGCCGGTCTCCGTGATGAGTCCGCCGAGGGTCAGGAACAGCGGGGTCCAGCCCGGGTCGGTGGTCGGGGCGACGAGGATGTCACCGGGCTGCACCCGCGCCTCGGACGGGTGGTGGACGATCCGCACCGGCCCGGTCGCGACCCCGGTGGCCGCCGGCTGTCCGACGAGTACGTCCGGCCCGTACTCGGCCGCCGCGTCGTCGGGCAGGGCCTGGGGGTTCGTGCCGTCGGACAGCAGCAGGCCCGGGACCTGCCGGCGTCGGGCCTCGCGGCCGTGCTCCCGGCGCCGGCCGGTCACCACCGGGCGCAGGTCCGCGCCGTGGGCGGCGTCGAGGGCCTCGTCCAGGGTCAGGAACATGACGTCCTCCGGCTGCTCCAGCAGGCCGCGCTCGGTGAGGTCGGCCCCCGCGGTGAGCAGCTGCCGGCGCACCTCGGCCAGCGGGGTCAGCCAGAGGAACTTGGGCAGCTCGCGCAGGCCGGCCAGCTCCCGGCTGCGGCGCAGCAGGAAGCCGGCGCACCGGGCCCGCAGCGGCCGGGTGCGCTTCGCGCGGTCGATGAGGTCTGCCAGAGCGGCCTCGGCCTCGACGGCGGCCCGGGCGAAGCGGGCCGGCGGGGCCTGCTCCGGATCGCTCACCCGCAGGTAGCCGGTCAGGGCGGCGAACACGGGGGTGGGGTCGTCGGCCCACCGGGGGGAGCCGACGTCGATCTCGGCGCTGCCGCGGATCCCGTACTCCTCCAGGAAGGCCGTCAGACCGAACTCGGGCAGCTCGCCGCGCGAGAAGCGCGCGGCGAGCTCGTCGGGGCCGGTGCTGACCAACAGCTCGCGGTGCGGACGGGCGGCCTCGGCCACGGACCAGAGCTCCAGGTCCATCTGGGTGGTGACGTTGTGGGGCATGCCGCGCAGGGTCGCGTTCAGCTCGCCGGGCCGCAGGACGCCGCGCAGCAGCCCGTCGGCCACCCCCTGCGCGGTGAGCGCCGCCCACAGCGGTGGCAGGGAGCGCATCATCGGACCGGTCATCGTCGCGTCCTGCAGGCCGGCGGCGGCACGGATCCGGCTCGCCGTGTCCGCCGGTTCGGTCAGGGGCTGCCGGCGGACCTGCTCGAGTTCGTGGAACGCACGCTCGCGGGCGGCGGCGGGCCGTGCCAGGGCCCGCAGCGCGCCGAGCAGCGAGGCGGGCACGATGGCCAGGAGCAGCCGCGCGGTCCCACCGGCGGAGAACGCACGCTGACCGGGACCAGCGGGACGGGGTGCGTAGCGGGGGTCGTCCAGGATGCGCCGCACGCCCCGGGCCACGCCCGGACCGTAGACCTGCACCATCTCGGGGACGTGGGAGCGCAGGCGCGGGCTGCGGACGAAGCCGGTGAGGTCCATGAACAGCCGGCCGCCGATGTCGACGAGGAACTGATCGACCACGGCGTCGTCGACGCCGATGATCTGCAGCCAGCGGCGGGTCGTCTCCCGCAGCACGGACACGCCCATGGGGGTGACCGGGCGCCGCAGGCCCTGCATGTGGCCGATCTCCAGGTAGACACGGGGGTCTCCCCGCACCGGGTCGGTCCCGGGCGGGAGGGGGAAGAGGGTGGTGACGGCCCGGGACTGCAGCAGCCACAGGGTGCCGTCCGCATCGTAGGCGAACTCGATGTCCTGCGGGCTCCCGAGGGCGCGCTGCACCCGCTGCCCGGTCTGCTGGAGGTCGCGCAGCTGGGCGGGGGAGAGGCAGCCGTGGTCCTGGTGCCCGGGGAGCGGGCCGTGCCCGGGCAGGACGTAGTGGTCGGTGTCCCTGGTGCCGTCCACGACGCCGGTGCCGAGCCCCGGGACCGCGTCGACGACGGTCTCGGTGCGGGTGCCGGTCAGCGGGTTGGCCGTGAACATCACCCCGGCGGCCGTCGGGGTGATCATGCGCTGCACGACGACGGCCATCGCCAGCTCGCCGGCCTCCAGCCCCTGCCCGGCCCGGTAGGCGACGGCGCGTTCGCTGTCCACAGAGTCCCAGCACTGCCGGATGGCCTCGAGCAGTGCGTCCCCGCCCAGGACGTCGAGGACGGTGTCCTGCTGGCCGGCGAAGCTGGCGTCCGGCAGGTCTTCGGCCGTGGCGCTGGAGCGGACGGCGACGGGGCCGCCGCCGAGGTGTTCGTAGGCTGCCCGGACCGCCCGCTCGGGGACGGCGCCCGAGCGGTAGGCCTCGGTGGTCAGGCAGAACCCGTCCGGGACGCGCTCGCCCGCAGCGATGAGGGCCCCGAGGCCGGCAGCCTTGCCCCCGACGAGCTCGGTCGTCCCCGGGGTGATGTGGGCGAGGTCGATCAGGTCCATGGGATGCCTCTCTGTTGCCCGGGGGCGACGGGAGCTGAGGAAGGCGCAGTGCCATCCGAGCGTCCGATGCCCCGTTCGTAGCCGATGATCCAGTCCGGCCGTTGGCAGGTCAACCTCCCCGTGCCCTGAGGCGCCGGCGTCTGTGCGCGGCGGTGCCGGTGGTGGACGAGGACGGGTCCCGTCGGCGGGGTCGGTCCACCCAGGCGGACCGTTCGGGCCGGTCCCGGGTCGGCCGCGACGGGCTGTCAGCTGGTCGACGACCCAGAACAGCGAGGCGACCACTGCGATGATCCGGTCGACGACGATCCACCCGCGGATCCCGGCGCCGGCCGGCGCCGGGACGCGGAGGTCGGATCCTTGGGGGGCTCGCCGGACCCCGGCAGCCTCACGGCCGGCTCCGGGGCGTCCTCGGAGCAGTCCACGACCTCGTCGACGGCTTGAGCGGGGGTGTCCGGGGAACCGACGACCGGCAGCTCATCGGTGCCGTCACCGCAGCCGGACACGATGCCGACCACGATGCCGACCACCCCGGGCGCCGTCGGCAAGGACGCGTGATTCCGGGTGCGGTGGTTCGGCATCGACGCCCATCCGGTTCGCCTCGGACCACCGCGGCGAGTCAGGCGCAGCAGTCGGTGGACCGATCACCGGGGGCGACAGGGACTCCGCGACCGGACGGCGCCAGACGTGTCGGCGGCGCGGAGTTCCGCAGTCGTGGCGATGGCGGCGATGGTGGCCTCGGCGCCGGCCCGAGCAGTCCCGGCGCGACGGCGGGAAGCGCCAGGAGCGCCGTTCCCGGGCCGGTGGTCGTGCCCCGGCTCGCGACCCCCACCAGGACGAACGGCCCTGTCGTGACCGTGCCGGAGGAGTTCCGCATCGTCCCCTCCTCCGGTGACACTCCGGCTGTTCGACGGCCGCGGCGGCCGAGGTGGCTGGACGAGGCACGTCGGGGGCTCCGGCCGTCCGGTGCACGCGTCGCTGCGCGTCGTCGGCCCCTGCGGGGCGCCGAGGGTCGGTCCTCCGGCGCCGCCACCGGTCGTCGGGCGGCACGCACGGCAGGCTGTGGCATCGTAGGTGCTGAGCGCTGGTGGCGTGCCCCGCACGATCGCCGGCCGCTGACGGTTGATCCGGTGGCCAGGGAGGTTCCGTGATGGTGGACGCAGTGCCGAATCCCCTGGAGACGCTGTCGCTGGATCAGCTGCGCCGGCGCACCAGCATCAAGTGGCGGGCCCATCCCGAGGACGTGCTGCCGCTGTGGGTCGCGGAGATGGACGTCTCTCTGGCTCCGGCGGTGGCTCGGGCAGTGCACGAGGCCATCGATCGCGGTGACACCGGATACCCGGCCGGCACCGACTACGCCGAGGCGCTGAGCGCCTTCGCTGCCCGGCGATGGCAGTGGGACGGGATCGCGGTGGAGCGCACCGCCGTCGTCCCGGACGTCATGCTGGGGGCGGTCGAGCTGCTGCGCCTGCTGACCGACCCGGGGGACGCGGTCGTGGTGAACTCCCCGGTCTACGCCCCGTTCTACGCCTTCGTCTCCCACGACGCCCGCCGCGTGGTGGAAGCACCGCTGGGCGATGACGGGCGGATCGATCCGGACGTCCTGGAGTCGGCGTTCCGGCGTGCCCGGGCGAACGGGGGCAAGGTCGCCTACCTGCTGAGCAACCCGCACAATCCCACCGGCACCGTCCACACCCGTCAAGAACTGGCCGCGGTGGCCGAGCTGGCCCGCCGGCACGGGGTGCGGGTGGTCGCCGACGAGATCCACGCGCCCCTGGTGCTGCCCGGGGCCCGGTTCACCCCGTATCTGAGCGTGCCCGGTGCCGAGAACGGGTTCGCGCTGCTGTCGGCCTCCAAGGGATGGAATCTCGCCGGGCTCAAGGCCGCGCTGGCCGTCGCCGGCCCGGAGTCCGCCGCGGACCTGCAGCGCATGCCCGAAGAGGTCGGTCACGGGCCCAGTCACGTCGGGATCATCGCCCACACCGCGGCCTTCACCGACGGGGACACGTGGCTGGACGCGCTCCTGCAGGGCCTGGACGCCAACCGGGCACTGCTCGGCCGCCTGCTGGCACAGCACCTGCCGGGGGTGCGGTACACCCCGCCGCAGGGCACCTACCTGGCGTGGCTGGACTGCCGCCCACTGGGCGTGGAGTCCGGCGCGGGCCCCGGCGGGCTCGCCGTCGTCTCGGACATGGCCGCGACCGCCCGGCTGTTCCTGGACCGCTCCCGGGTCGCCCTGAGCTCCGGGCACGTCTTCGGCACCGGCGGAGCCGGCCACGTGCGCCTGAACTTCGCCACCTCGCCGAGCATCCTCACCGAGGCGCTGACCCGCATGGGACAGGCGGTGCGGGGCCTGCCCTGACCCCACCGTTGTCCGTGGGCATCCCGCGGGCTCGGGCGCGCACGCCCTGTGGCGGCCGTCCCGCCCGCTGTGGTCGCGTCCGGGTTCCCGCCGGATGCCCGTCGGGCGGGTCCGGCGAGACCCCCTCCACACAGCGGCCGGGCGGCCCACCGGGGGTACTCCGGCGCCATGGGACCTCTGCGGTACTCCATCAACGTCACCCTGGACAGGTGCTGCGACCATCGTGCGATCCCCGCGGACGATGAGCTGCATCGTCACGCGGCGGAGACCCTCGGCCGGGCGGATGCCCTCCTCTTCGGCCGGGTGACCTACCAGATGATGGAGTCGGGGTGGCGGCCGCCGGCGGGAACGAGAGCCGAGGAGCTGGAGCCCTTCGACCGGACGATCGACGCGGCGCACAAGTACGTCGTGCCCAGCACCCTGGAGCAGGTCGACTGGAACGCGGAACTCGTGCGCGGAGACCTGGGCGAGGCCGTGCGGCACCTCAAGCGGGAGTCGGACCGGGGACTGCTCGTCGGAGGGGTGCGGCTCCTGCTCGCGCTCGCCGAGCTCGGCCTGATCGACGAGTACGAGTTCGTGGTGCACCCCCGGCTCGCGGGTCACGGACCGGTCGTGTTCGCGGGGCTGTCGAGGCACCTCGACCTGACGCTCGTCGGCCGTCGGGAACTGGGCTCGGGAGCCGTGGCGATGCGCTACGAGCCGAGGAGGTGGCCGCCGGGCTGCCCGCGCGAGCCGGCGCAGCGGGGGCACGGGCACCCTGCTGCAGCGCGCTCCGCCGGGGACGACGGTGGGCGCGCTCAGGACATCGACCCGGGTGCGTGGGCCGGCGGCACCGGAGTCAGGCGCGGACGACCTCGGACTCGGCGGGCACCCACGTCCGGCCCGTCCGGTCCCGGAAGGCGAGCGGCACACCGTGCGCCCGGTGCCAGTCGGTGGAGTCGGAGACCTGGACGTGCACGTGCGGTTGGGTGCTGTTGCCCGAGTTGCCGCACTCGGCCAGCACCGCGCCGACGCGCAGGCGCTGGCCCGGACGCACCTGCACCGAACCGTGGCGCAGATGGGCCAGCACCACGAACGGGCCCCCCGGGCCCACCGCGACGACGACGTGGTTGCCGGCCAGTGCCGCGACGCCGCCGCGCGCCCGTCCCGCCTGGCCCAGCATGTAGGGCACCAGCGTCAACGGTGAACGTCGGGCCTCGTGGTCCGGCTCCTCGTCATGGGCGAGCACCACCGTCCCGGTCACCGGCGCCAGGATCGGCGCCCCGAAGCCTCGGAAGAGCTCCGGGGGTTCCGCGGCCGCCAGGCCGCGCCAGGTCCGGGGTGCGGATCTGCCCCCGGCGTCGACGGCGACGAAGTCGATGGCGTGGGAGCTGCCGAAGGCCTCGGTGCCGTGACTGGGCACCCGGCGGGCCGGGCTGTTCTCCACCCGCCAGCTGCCCCGGAAGGGAAGGTCGAGGACCACCGCATCCGCCGAGGAGGCGGCGGCCGTCCGGCGGCGCGGGCCCGGAGCGGGCCGCCCGGTCACGGCCCGGCCGGCGGCTGCTCCCCAGCTGATTCTCATGCCCGTCACCCTGTTCCTACGGTGCTCCGCTGCGCTGGTCCGCCTCGACCCCTCGAGGGGCTCGGCGCGGCGGCCTGCGACTCCCCGGCCGGCTCGAGGTGCGGACGGCCCCGGGCCGCAGGTACCCGGAGAATGCTACGCCGGTTGCGCCGACCCGCGTCGGCCGGTCCTCCCGTCCCTTCCTTCCTTGCTCCTCGGCACGGCACTCGACGTCCTGATCAGGCTCCGCTCACCGCGCGACAGCGGGCACCCGCGCAGCCGATCCGCACTGTCGCCTCGGCCGCCGCTTCGGGTCACCGTTCCCGGCCCGGCCGGCTCGCCTCCGCGCGGCCGGCGGCGATCTGGGCGGCCCAGCGCTCCCGGAACGGCCGCCGGTCCGGGTCTGCCGCCTGCGGCGCCGTCGCGGCCGCCTCGTCCGCGCCGGCGTCCGTCCCGGCCCGCCGGCGGTCGGCGTGCCGTTCAGCGGCCGCGAGGGCCTCCGCACGCCGCTGCTCGGCCTCCACGGCGGCGCGCTGGCCGATCGAGCGCATCGGGGTGCCGTCCTGGTGGGTCCAGGTGCGCAGGCGGGCGGCGAACCAGGCCCCGGGGTTCTCGATCCCGGTCACCGAGTCGTGGGGGTAGCGCACCCCCTGCGGTGTCCAGTCCAGGGCGTGCAGGACGTCGGCGACGCTCCAGCCGGCCTCGAAGCAGGGCCTGGCCACGTCCACGACGTAGGCGGTGGTGATCCGGCGCAGCACCAGCGCGTGGTGCTGGAGCTCCAGTCCCGCCCGGCGATGCACGTGCTGCCGGTCCCGGCGGGTCGCTCCTGCCGCCGGCGGCCGCACCGGCGCATGAGCCGGCCACAGCGGAGCGCTCCGCCGGGCCAGGGCGGTCCGGACCTCCCGCCGCTGGGCGCCGGCCCGGTCAGCGGGATCCGGCGCGTCCGGGTCCTCGGGCACGGCCGTGCCGCGCGCGTGCGGGGGAGGACACGACACCTCCGACGGGATCGGCGCGAGCTCCGCACCCACCGGCATCGACTCCTCCGCCGGCTCCTCGCCGGCGCTCCCCGCGGCCCTCGACGGGGACGGACGGCCCCCGGCCCCCGGGTCCCGGCCGGCACTCACGACGACGGACCGTCCGGTCCCGCACCGGACGGGACGACCCGGAGCACCGTGTCCTCGGGGTCGCGCACGCCGGCCACGGTCTCGCCCCCCGGCGTGGCCCGGGCCCCGACCGGCACCGCCGCCCCGGACCGGCGGGCCGCCTCGACGGCGGCGGCACGGTGCCCGACGCGGTCGGACAGCTCCGCCGCGTGACCGGTGGCGGGCAGGGGTGCGTCCCCGCACAGTTCCGCGGCGGTGCCGACGCCCGGGACGAGCGGACCGTCTCCCACGCGCTGCCCGCGGAGGACCGGCTCGTCCGCCTCGCGGAACCGGGAGATCAGCTCGGCGTGGCCCACGCGCCCGGAGAAAGGATGGGTGCCCGCCGGATCCGCGCAGTGGCTGAGGGGGAGCAGTTCGTGCCCGGTCATGGTCCGACAGTACCGAGGGACCACACCCGGGCGCACTACGCTCTCCGGGGACGGGCCGCGGTCGTGCCCTGCTCGGTCGCACGACCGGTGACGCCCTGCCCGAGACGCCCACGGCCGAGGACCTCCGCGCACCGACGCACCGGCGGGGCCCGCCTCCGCCGGTGCGCAGACCATAGGATGGAGCGCATGTCCAGACCCCACGTGCGCCTGCTCGGCCAAGGCATCCGGTACCTGACCACCCTGCGCGGCGGAGGCTCCGCCTTCCCGGGCCTCGTGATGGAGCGCCTGCACCCCGGGTTCGTGGCCGAGGAGCTCGCGAAGCTCCCGCACGGCGTGGTGCTCGTCAGCGGCACCAACGGCAAGACGACCACCACCAAGATGGCCGTCCAGCTGCTGCGCTCGCAGGGGTACAGAGTCTTCACCAACCGGACGGGATCGAACTTCGTGCGCGGCGTGGCCGCCGCCCTGCTCGGGGAGATGAGCCTCACCGGCCGCCTCGACGCCGACATCGCCGTGCTCGAGCTCGACGAGGCGCACGCCGTGCACTTCGTCAAGCAGGTCAAGCCCCGCCACGCGCTGCTGCTCAACGTCATGCGCGACCAGCTGGACCGCTTCGGCGAGATCGACACCACCCGGCGGATGCTCGCCCAGATCGCGGCGGCCACCACGGGCACGGTGGTGCTCAACCGGGAGGACCCGCGGATCGTGTCCCTGGCCGAGCACGTCCCCGAGGGCACGCAGACCCGCTGGTTCGGCCTGTCCGCACCGCTGCGGCCCATGTTCCCCTCCGACGACGACATGCGCTCGGCCGGCGGGCCCGACGCCGGGGCCGACCACGAGCAGGAGCTGGCGCCCCGGGCGACCGCCGACGTGGAGCTGACGTCCTTCGAGGCGAACCGCGTGCAGCTCACCGTGGGCGGGGAGGCGGTCGAGACCACCGTGGAGCTCTACGGGGTCTACAACATGTACAACGCCGCGGCAGCGCTCGCGCTCGCGCTCGCCGTGGCCGGCCCGGACGCGGACCGCGCCGCCCTGGTGGACGAGCTCTCCCGGGTCACCCCCGCCTTCGGGCGCGGGGAGACCATCACCGTGGACGGGCGGCCGCTGCAGCTGCTGCTCGTGAAGAACCCCGCCGGCTTCCGGCTGTCCCTGGCCTCCGCCCGGCCCGGGGACTACGCCACGATGGTCGCCATCAACGACGAGTACGCCGACGGCCGCGACGTCTCCTGGCTGTGGGACGTCGACTTCCACTCCCTGCGCGCGGGCGGCGTGGACGTGGTGGCCGGCACCCGGGCGTGGGACATGGCCCTGCGCCTGGACTACGACGAGGTCGCGGTGCGCGAGGTGGTCCCCGACCTCGGCGACGCCCTGGAGCGCTTCGTCGCCGGGACGGGCGTGCGGCCCATGCGCGTCTTCTGCACCTACACGTCCATGCTCGAGCTGCGCCGGGAGCTGTCCCGCGTGGCCGAGGTCGCCGAGATCTGAGCGGAGCCCCCGTGACCGACCGCACCGTCCACCTCGTCCAGCTCTATCCCCGGGACATGAACATCTACGGGGACTGGGGCAACACCCTCACCCTCAAGCGCCGGCTCGAGCAGTACGGCTACGCCGTGCGGCTGAGCGACCACGACCCCGGGAACCCGTTCCCGGCCGACGCCGACCTCCTGGTGGGCGGCGGCGGCCAGGACTCCGGGCAGTTCCGGGTCCAGGAGGACCTGCAGCGGATCGCCCCCGAGCTGCGGGCCATGGCCGCCGACGGTGTGCCCATGCTCGCGATCTGCGGTCTCTACCAGCTGTTCGGCCACGAGTTCCGCACCGGTGCCGGCGAGACCCTGCCCGGGATCGGCATCCTCGACCTGACCACGGTGGGCGGACCGACCCGCCTGATCGGCAACATCGTCCTGGAGTCCCCGGAGTTCGGGACCGTGGTCGGCTACGAGAACCACTCCGGGATCACCCGCCTCGGGCCGGACCAGGCACCGCTCGGCACGGTGGTGAAGGGAGCGGGCAACAACGGCGAGGACGGCACCGAGGGAGCCCTCGTGCACCACGTGGTGGCCTCCTACCTGCACGGGTCGATGCTGCCCAAGAACCCCGCCGTGGCCGACCACCTCATCCGGGCCGCCGTGGAGCGCCGGCTCGGGACCTTCGACGCGGACCCCCTCGACGACACCCTGGCCGAGCGGGCCCGCGAGGTCGCGCGGGCCCGACCGCGCTAGACCCCCGGCCGGGAGCGGGAGCACCCGGTAGCATGGGACAGGACTTTTCCGGCCCGTCCCGGCCATCGCCGGGGCGGGCCGTGCCGGGACGGCGACCGACCCGTCCCGGGACGACCGCGAACGACTTCCCGAGGAGGGACGCATGTCAGGACACTCCAAGTGGGCCACGACCAAGCACAAGAAGGCCGCGATCGACGCCAAGCGCGCCAAGGCCTTCGCCAAGTACATCAAGGGCATCGAGGTGGCGGCCCGCATGGGCGGCGCCGACACCGCGGGCAACCCGGCGCTGGACCTCGCCGTGTCCAAGGCCAAGAAGAACTCCGTGCCCGTCGCGAACATCGACCGCGCGATCAAGCGCGGGGCGGGACTGACGGGTGAGGTCGTCGACTACACCGAGATCCTCTACGAGGCCCGCGGCCCGCAGGGCACGGCGCTGTACATCGAGTGCCTCACCGACAACAAGAACCGCGCGGCCTCCGAGGTGCGCGTGGCCGTGACCCGCAACGGCGGGACGATGGCCGACTCCGGCTCCGTGGCGTTCCTCTTCGAGCGCAAGGGCGTGGTGGAGGTCACCCGCACCGACGGGCTCACGGAGGACGACGTCCTCATGGCCGTCCTGGACGCCGGTGCCGACGAGGTCGTGGAGCAGGAGGAGGTCTTCGAGGTCGTCTCCGAGGCCACCGACCTGCCCGCCATCCGCGCGGCCCTCGACGAGGCCGGGCTCGAGTACAACAACGACGACCCCCAGTTCCGCCCGAGCATGCTGGTCGAACTGGACGCCGAGGGCGCCCGCAAGTTCCTGCGCCTCGTCGACGCCGTCGAGGAGCTCGACGACGTCCAGAACGTCTACGCCAACGCGGACATCCCCGCCGAGGTCCTCGCGCAGCTCGACGCCGAGGACTGACCACGGCCACCCAGCGGATCCTCGGGGTCGACCCGGGACTGACGCGCTGCGGGTTCGGTCTGATCGACATGGCCGGCAACCGCACCGCGTCCTTCGTGGACGTCGGCGTCGCCGGCACGGACGCCGCCGACCCGCTCGACGTGCGGGTGCTGCGCATCTGGGAGGCCACCGAGCGGTGGATCGAGCGGTACCGCCCGGACGCGCTCGCCCTGGAGCGCGTGTTCGCCCAGACCAACGTGAACACGGTCATCGGCACGGCCCACGCCTCCGGCGCCGTGATCGCCTCGGCGGCCCGCCACGGCGTGCCGGTGGCCTGGCACACCCCGTCCGAGGTCAAGGCCGCCGTGACGGGGGAGGGCCGGGCCGACAAGGCGGCCGTGGCCCGCATGGTCGTGCGCATCCTGCGGCTCGACGAGGCGCCCCGCCCGGCCGACGCCGCCGACGCCCTGGCCATCGCCATCTGCCACGGCTGGCGCGGGGGCGGCACGGGAGTGGACGCCACGGCCCGGACCGAGACGCACCAGGGCGCCCGTCCCCGGTCCACGGCCCGCTCCGGCATGACCCCCGCCCAGCGGGCCTGGATCGAGGCCGAGACCCGTGCCAGGCGGGGCGGGCGCGGCTGAGCCGGTGCGCCGGCGCACCCCGGCCGGGGCCGGTGCCGCCCGGTCGGTGGCCACTGCTAGAGTGGCCCCGAGTCGTCATTCGTAGATCCGTTCGAACAACCGTGTTCGGCCCCCACCGGGGCGCGGGAAGGAGTCGCGCGGTGATCGCGTCCATCACGGGACAGGTCGAGCACGTCGGCCTCACCACCGCCGTCGTCGCCGTGGGCGGCTTCGGCGTCCAGGTCCAGGCCACGCCGGAGACGCTGTCCGCCCTGCGGACCGGGCGTGAGGTCCGGCTGGACACGGCCTACGTGGCCCGCAAGGACGAGGCCCCGCTGCTCTTCGGCTTCCGCAGCCCCGCCGAGCGCGAGGTCTTCGAGATCATGCTCGGCGTCAGCGGCGTCGGTCCGCGCACCGCCCTGGCGGTGCTCTCCGTGCTGGGGCCCGACGACGTCCACCGGGCCATCGCCCAGGGCGACGCCAAGGCGTTCACGACCGTCCCCGGCATCGGGCCCAAGGGCGCCCGGCGGATCGTCCTGGAGCTGGCCGACAAGCTCATCGTCCCGGACCGGCCCGCCCCGCCCGCCTCCGCTCCGGTGGAGCCGTGGCGCGCGCAGGTGCTCGAGGCCCTCGTGGGCCTGGGCTGGCACGAGAAGGACGCCGCCCGGGGCATCACCGACGCCCTCGACGGGCGCGAGGAGCTCACCGCGTCCGGGGACGTCCCGGCGATCCTGCGCACCGTGCTCGCGTGGCTCGGTGCGGCCAAGGCCGGGTCCCGGACCGCCGCCGGACGGGGGGAGTGAGCGTGGCCCGCGAGGACGGGGCCGCCGTGAACGCCCGCGAGCGGCTGGTCTCGGCGCAGGACGAGCCGGACGAGAAGCAGCTCGAGTCGGCCCTGCGGCCCGCCAACCTGGACGAGTTCGTCGGGCAGAAGCGGGTGCGCCGGCAGCTGTCCCTGGTGCTCGAGGCCTCCCGGCTGCGGGGCCGCTCCGCCGACCACGTCCTGCTCTCCGGGCCGCCCGGGCTGGGCAAGACGACGCTGGCCATGATCATCGCCGAGGAGATGGGCGCACCCCTGCGGATCTCCTCCGGCCCGGCCATCCAGCACGCCGGCGACCTCGCCGCGATCCTCTCCTCCCTGACCGAGGGGGAGGTGCTGTTCCTCGACGAGATCCACCGCATGTCCCGGCCCGCCGAGGAGATGCTCTACATGGCGATGGAGGACTTCCGGGTGGACATCGTCGTCGGCAAGGGCGCCGGCGCCACCTCCATCCCGCTGGACCTGCCGCCCTTCACCCTCGTGGGCGCCACCACGCGGGCCGGTCTGCTGCCCGGCCCCCTGCGCGACCGCTTCGGCTTCACCGGCCACCTCGAGTTCTACTCCGTGGCGGAGCTCGAGCTCGTGCTGCGCCGCTCCGCGGGGCTCATGGACCTCGCGATGACCGCCGAGGCCTTCGCCGAGGTCGCCTCCCGCTCCCGCGGCACCCCGCGCATCGCCAACCGGCTGCTGCGCCGGGTGCGGGACTGGGCCCTGGTGCACGGCGTGGACCGGATCGACGCCCGCACCTCCTCCGCCGCCCTCGACATGTACGAGGTGGACGCCCGCGGCCTGGACCGGCTCGACCGCTCGGTGCTCGAGGCGCTCGTGTCGAAGTTCGGCGGCGGGCCGGTGGGCCTGTCCACCCTCGCGATCGCCGTGGGGGAGGAGACCGAGACGGTCGAGACCGTGGCCGAGCCCTACCTGGTCCGGGAGGGCCTGCTCGGGCGCACGCCGCGGGGCCGGATCGCCATGGCCGCGGCGTGGGAGCACCTCGGGCTCCGCCCGCCGGAGCACGCCGCGTTCAAGGACCCCGGGCTGCGGGCGGCCTTCGGCGGGGCGGCCCCGGCCGACGACGACGACGCCCCGCCCCTGTTCGAGGACTGACGCGAGACCCACGGCCGCCCCCGCGCGACAGACCGGGTGCTGCTTCCCGGGCGTCGTCCAGGATGCTCCGGGCCGGATCCCCTACCATGGAAGGGACACCCGCCACCGATCGAACGGAAGTCCGTGAGCTCGCTCCTCTCCGCCCAGTCCCTCGCCGCCCAGGCCCCCGCGACCACGGGGGGCGGCACCGCCTGGCTGCTGCCCCTGATGCTCGTGGCCATGGTGCTCCTGCTCTGGCTGCCCATGCGCCGGCAGAAGAAGGCCATGGCACAGGTCAAGGAGAAGCAGGCGGCCATGGGCCCCGGCACCGAGGTCATGACCAACTACGGTCTCTACGGCACGGTGCGCTCGATCGACCGGGACACCAACAAGGTCGTCCTCGAGATCGCCCCGGGCACCGCCGTGACGGTCCACCTGCAGACCGTCACCACGGTCGTCGAGGACGAGACGGTGCCGGCCGACGAGCCCGGTGCGGAGACCCACCCGTCGGTCATCGAGCCCGACGCCCCCACCGCGGGCTCGACCCCCGTCGAGCCCCTGGACGACGACGCCCGGCGCGATCCCGGGCAGCGCAACGACTGACCCCCCACTCGGGACGACGGGCCGACCGCTGGTCGGCCCGTTCCCATGAGCAGGCCCGGGACACCGGGCCGTCGTTCGTAAGGAAGACCATGGCACTGACCACACGCAAGACCTCCGGCGACCCCGGACCCGCCGCACGCGGCGGCACCTCCGGGCGGGGCGGCGGCTCGACCGCACCGGCGCGCTCGGGCGTGCGGGCCGCCCTCTCGACCGCACGGCGGTCCCTGATCGGGCTCGTCCTGCTGCTCGCCCTGCTGGGCGGGCTGCTGACCTGGGGAGCGGGCACCGACCGCACCGGATGGGGGCCCAAGCTGGCCCTCGACCTCGAGGGCGGCACGCAGATGATCCTCTCCCCGACCCTGCAGGGGGAGGACGCAGGCCAGGAGGTCACCCCCGAGCAGCTCGACCAGGCGGTGGAGATCATCCGCCAGCGCGTCGACGGCTCGGGCGTGGCGGAGGCGGAGATCGCGACCCAGTCCGGCAACAACATCGTGGTCTCCATGCCCGGCGTGCCCACCGCCCAGACCCGCGAGCTCATCCAGACCTCGGCGCAGATGAACTTCCGCCCCGTGCTCACCACCGCCGCGGCGGAGCCGATCCCCGAGGACCAGCGCGTCGCCGACGACGCGGTGCCGGAGCCCACGGCCGAGCCCACCGACGCCTCCGACCCCAACTGGATCACCCCGGAGCTGTTCCGGGAGTTCGAGGCCACCGACTGCACCACGCCGCAGAGCCCCGAGGAGCGCGAGGCCCAGGCGGCGGACGAGCCGACCGTCGCGTGCGAGCCCGAGACCGGCACCAAGTACCTCCTGGGCCCCGTCGAGATCCAGGGCACCGGGATCGAGGACGCCTCCTACGGCACCGCCCAGAACGCCCAGGGCGTGTCCCTGAACCAGTTCGCCGTGAACCTCCAGTTCGGCCCGGACGCCACGGACACCTTCCGGCAGCTCTCCGAGCGGCTCTACGGCATCGGCACCGCCACGGAGGGCGACCCCCGCAGCCAGTTCGCGATCCTGCTCGACGGACAGGTGGTCTCCGCGCCGTCGATGAACGCCGTGATCTCCGACGGCCAGGCGCAGATCACGGGCAACTTCACCGAGGAGCAGGCCCGCTTCCTCGCCGAGCAGCTCAAGTACGGCGCGCTGCCGATGAGCTTCGAGATCCAGTCCGAGCAGCAGATCTCCGCGACCCTGGGCGCGGACCAGCTGCGGATGGGCATCGTCGCGGGGATCATCGGCCTGGTGCTCGTGTGCGTCTACTCGCTCTTCCAGTACCGGCTGCTGGGCCTCGTGACCATCAGCTCCCTCGTGGTCGCCGGCGTGCTCACGTGGCTGGCGATCACCCTGCTGGGCTGGTCCGCGAACTACCGCCTGTCCCTGGCCGGCGTGGCGGGCCTGATCGTGGCGATCGGCCAGACCGCCGACTCGTTCATCGTCTACTTCGAGCGCATCCGCGACGAGATCCGCAGCGGCCGCTCCATCCCCGCGGCGGTCGACCACGGATGGCAGCGCGCCCGCCAGACGGTGCTCGCGTCCAAGGCCGTGAACCTCCTGGCCGCCCTGGTCCTGTACTTCGTGGCCGTGGGCAACGTCCGCGGGTTCGCGTTCACCCTCGGGCTGACCGCGATCGCCGACCTGCTCGTCGTCTTCCTCTTCACCCACCCCGTGATGGTGCTGCTCGCCCGCACCCGCTACTTCGGCGGCGGCGGGAAGCACTCGGGCCTCAGCCCCGAGGCGCTCGACGCGGTGCCGCTGTACCGGGGCGCGGGGCGGCTGCGCGAGCCCCGGTCCGAGCACGACGGCCTGACCATCGCCGAGCGGCGCCGGCGCGCAGGAGCGACCGCTCCGCAGGACCCGCCGTCCCCGCCGGCACCGGAGGGCGCACCGGTCGGCGCGTCGTCGTCCCCCGCCCGCACCCCCGAGGAGAACGCCTGATGTCCCGGTTCGCTGATTTCGGCAACGCCCTGCACAGCGGGCGGACGTCCTATCCCTTCGTGGGCCGGGCCAAGCAGTGGCTCGCCGTGGTGGGCGTCCTCGTGCTGCTCTCCCTGCTCGTGCCCGTCGCCAAGGGAGGCTTCAACCTCGGCATCGACTTCACCGGCGGCTCCGAGTTCACCGTCTCCTCCGTGGCGGAGCCGGACATCGAGACCGGCCGGGAGGCGGTCGCCGCGTCCTCCGACGCGACGGGCGTCGAGGTCACGAACATCGCCCCGGAGACCGTCCGGGTGCGCACCGAGCAGCTCGACGACGACGAGACGCTGGCGGTCAAGGACGCCCTGGTCGACGCGTACGGCGTGAGCGACGAGGAGGTCACCTCCACGTTCGTCGGTCCCACCTGGGGCGCCGGCGTCACCCAGCAGGCGCTCCGGGGCCTCGTGGTCTTCGTCGCGCTGGCCACGGTCCTCATGGCCCTGTACTTCCGCACCTGGAAGATGTCGGTCTCCGCGGTCGCCGGCATGCTGGCCTCCGTGGCCATCACCGCCGGGATCTACTCGCTCGTGGGCTTCGAGGTCACCCCGTCCGCGGTGATCGGCTTCCTGACGGTGCTCAGCTACTCGCTCTACGACTCCGTGGTGGTCTTCGACAAGGTCCGGGAGAACACCGAGGGCCTGCTGGACGGCACGGCCCCGCCGGAGCGGGCCGGACGGACGTTCTCCGACCAGGTGAACCTCGCCGTGAACCAGACCCTCGTGCGCTCGATCAACACGTCCGTGGTCGGCATCCTGCCCGTCGGCTCGATCCTGTTCATCGGCTGGCTCGTGCTGGGCGCCGGCACCCTCAAGGACCTGTCCCTGTCCCTGTTCGTCGGCATCATCGTGGGCACCGCGGCGACCCTGTTCGTGGCCGCACCGCTGTACTCGCTGCTGCGCCGCGGGGAGCCGGCCGTCGTCGAGCAGGAGGCCCGTGCGGGGCGGCCCACGGACCGTGCCGCCGAGGAGGCCGTGGCGCACTAGACTGTAGCCACCGCAGGGCGGGTCGTGCAGGATCGTCCCGCCGCACAGCAGCACATGCCGGACCCGGTGCGGGCCCGGCGACCGGGGCGGCGGCCGCACGGCCGCCGCCCCGCGCGCATCGAACGGGAAGGAAGCCTCGGTCATGAGCTCGTCCGACGACGGAGCCGTCCCCGCGGGCCGGAGCACCGGACCGACACCGCCGCGCCGGTCGGACATGGCCGGCACGCACTACGTGGTGCCCGCGTCCCGGCCGCTGCTGAGCCGGGCCGTGTTCCCGGGCCGCAGCGACCGCACCCGGTCGAGCCTGTCCTACCTCTCCGGGCGGCCGATGAACCGCTCGCCGATCCTCGAGCCGCTGCTGCACACGGTGCGCGCCACCCACCCCGAGGAGGACCTCGAGGTCCTGGAGCGCGCCTTCAAGGTCGCGGAGAAGTGCCACGAGGGCCAGAAGCGCAAGAGCGGCGACCCCTACATCACCCACCCCGTGGCCGTGACCACGATCCTCGCCGAGCTGGGCATGACCGGGGCCACCCTGGTGGCCGCGCTGCTCCACGACACCGTGGAGGACACCGACTACACGCTCGACCAGCTGCGGGCCGAGTTCGGCGAGGAGGTCGCCGCGCTGGTGGACGGCGTGACGAAGCTCGACAAGGTCCAGTACGGGGACGCCGCGCAGGCCGAGACCGTGCGCAAGATGATCGTGGCGATGGCCAAGGACATCCGCGTGCTCGTGATCAAGCTCGCCGACCGCCTGCACAACGCCCGGACCTGGCGCTTCGTCTCCCAGACCTCCTCGTCCAAGAAGGCGCGCGAGACCCTCGAGATCTTCGCGCCCCTGGCCCACCGTCTCGGCATGAACACCATCAAGTGGGAGCTCGAGGACCTCGCGTTCGCGGCGCTCTACCCCAAGGTCTACGACGAGATCGTGCGGATGGTGGGGGAGCGCCAGCCCCAGCGCGAGCGGTCCCTCGCCAAGATCCGGGAGCGGATCGCCCTGGACCTCTCCGAGGCGGGCATCGAGGCGACCATCACCGGACGGCCCAAGCACTACTACTCGATCTACCAGAAGATGATCGTGCGCGGGAAGGACTTCGACGAGATCCAGGACCTGCAGGCCGTGCGGGTCCTCGTGAACACGGTGCGCGAGTGCTACGCCGCCCTGGGGGCCCTGCACGCACGGTGGCGGCCGCTGCCGGGGCGGTTCAAGGACTACATCGCGATGCCGAAGTTCAACATGTACCAGTCGCTGCACACCACGGTGATCGGCCCGGACGGGCGCCCCGTGGAGATCCAGATCCGCACCCACGAGATGCACCGCCGCGCCGAGTACGGCGTGGCCGCCCACTGGAAGTACAAGGACCAGGCCAACCAGGCGAACTCCGCGACCCCGAAGGCGCAGGAGGGGGACCTGGCCTGGCTGAGCTCGCTCGTGTCCTGGCAGGAGGAGACCCAGGACTCCTCCGAGTTCCTCGACTCCCTGCGCTACCAGATCAACACGTCCGAGGTCTACGTGTTCACGCCCAAGGGCGAGGTGATGGCCCTGCCCGCCGGCTCGACCCCCGTGGACTTCGCCTACGCCGTGCACACCGAGGTGGGGCACAAGACCATCGGGGCGCGGGTCAACGGCAAGCTCGTGCCCCTGTCCTCGGAGCTCCAGCACGGGGACTGGGTGGAGGTGCTGACCTCGAAGTCCGAGCACGCCGGGCCCTCGCAGGACTGGCTGAAGTTCGTGCAGTCCCCGCGGGCCCGCAACAAGATCCGGCAGTGGTTCTCCAAGGAGCGCCGCGAGGAGGCCATCGAGAAGGGCAAGGACGCGCTCACCCGCGCCCTGCGCAAGCACCACCTGCCGCTGCAGCGCACGCTCACCCAGGAGTCCCTGCTCGCGGTCGCCCAGGACTTCCACCGCACCGACATCAGCTCCCTGTACGAGGCGATCGGCTCCGACGTGGTCAGCGCCCACGACGTGGTCGAGAAGATCGTGGGCAACCTCGGCGGGGCCGACGGCGCGGAGGAGGACTTCGCGGAGACCACGATCGCCACCCAGCCGGTGCGCCCGCGGGTCTCCGACTCCGGGGTGATGGTCAAGGGCGCCTCGGACGTCTACGTCAAGCTCGCCCGCTGCTGCACCCCGGTCCCGCCGGACGAGATCATGGGCTTCGTGACGCGGGGCACCGGCATCTCCGTGCACCGCAGGGACTGCGCCAACATGCTCGCCCTGAGCTCCACGGAGCGGGTCGTCGAGGTCCAGTGGGCCCCCACCCAGTCCAGCGTGTTCCTGGTGGAGATCCAGGTGGAGGCCCTGGACCGCAAGTCCCTGCTGTCGGACGTCACCCGGGTGCTCTCCGAGAACCACGTCAACATCCTCGCCGCCTCGGTGAACACCTCGAAGTCGCGGCTGGCGATCTCCCGCTTCGCCTTCGAGATGGGCGACCCCCGCTACCTGGACCACGTGCTCAACCAGGTCCGCCGCATCGACGGCGTCTACGACGTCTACCGGACCTCGGGCAACCGGCCCATCTCGGAGCCGTCCGGCCGCTGAGCCGCGCCCCTGCTGGGCGGTCCGGCCGCCGGGCCGGGCTTCCGCCGGGCCGGGCTTCTGCGCGGGCCGGCCCGGCGGGACCGCGTGGCCGGCGTCAGCGGACCGGGCGGCCGATGGCCCGGGCGGCACGGCGCACCCGCAGCAGCGCCGCCTGGCGGCCGGGCATGCGCCCGAAGCTCTCGAGGGCCGCCTGCACCAGCGGGGGCGGGCAGTGCAGGTGCGGTGCGTGCATGAGCTTCTCCAGGGCCGCGAGACCCTCTCGCTCGTGCACGTGCAGCGCCAGGTCCACCGCGGTGCGCAGCGGCGTGGTGACGTGCACCGGTCCGGCGTCGTGGACGTCGTAGCCCCCGAGCGTGACCTGGTGCAGGGCGATCCCCTCCGGCACCGGGGACATGGTGGTGCGCCGCAGCTTGTCGAGCAGCACCGGCAGGATGCTGGGGCGGGCGGCGCAGTCGTAGAACCACGCGGCGGAGAGCCGTCCGAGCACGCCGCGGCGCAGCAGGTGCGGGGGCAGCTGCGCCTCCAGCGCCGCGACCTTCACCGCCCGGGTCACCGGCCGGCCGCGCAGGACGTACGCCTCCAGCACCACCGGGACGAGCACCCCGTCCGCGACGAGGGCCGAGAGCTCGGGGCGGGAGAACGGCCGCGCCGGCAGGAACAGGGTGTCGGGGTGCCAGGGCGGAGCGTCCATGGGCCCACTCTCACCCACCGGCCCGGCACGGGGAAGGCCCCGCGGCCGCGCTGTGGACAGCGCGGGCGCAGGGCCTTCCGGGGGCCTCGGTCAGCGCAGGTCCGCGGCGGAGCGGCGCAGGGTCTCGAGCCACTGGCGGCTCGTGGCGAGCTCGCCCTCCAGCTTGGCCGCCCGCTTGGTGTCCCCGGTGGCCTGCGCCCTGGCGAGGGCGTCCTCCTGGTCCTCGATCTTCGTCTCGAGCTGCGTGAGCATCGAGTTGGAGCGGGCCTTCGTCTCCGGGTTGGAGCGCTGCCACTTCTCGTCCTCGGCCTGGCGCACGGCGTCCTCGACGGTGCGCAGCTCGGCCTCGACCCGGCGCAGGTGGGCCCGGGGGACCTTCCCGGCCTGCTCCCACCGGTCCAGGATGTCGCCCAGCGTCCGCTTGGCGGCCTTGAGGTCCGTGACGGGCAGCAGGGCCTTCGCCTCGGCGAGGAGCTGCTCCTTCACGGCGAGGTTGCCCTCGAACTCCTCGTCGATCCGGTCGTTGTCGGCCTTGCGCGCCTCGAAGAAGCGGTCCTGGGCGGCCCGGAAGCGTGCCCACAGGGCGTCGTCGTCCTTCTTGGACGCGCGCTTGGTCTCCTTCCACCGGTCCATCAGACGGCGGTACTCCGCGGCCGTGGCACCCCAGTCGGTGGAGCCGGACAGGGCCTCCGCCTCGGCGATGAGGGCCTCCTTGGCCTGCTTGGCCTCCGCGTTGTCGGCGTCCAGCTGCGAGAAGAACGCACGGCGGTGCCGGTCGAACGTGGTGCGCGCGGTGCGGAACCGCTTCCACAGGGCGTCCTCCGCGGCCCGGCCCAGCCGGATGCCGGACTTCTGGTGGGTCTTCCACTGGTCGAAGAGCTCGGCCATGCGGGCGGAGGACTGCTTCCACTGGGTGCGCTGCGGGTCCTGGGCGGCGATCTGCTCCGCCTCCGCGACGATCGCCTCCCGCGCCGCGACGTTCTGGGCGCGCTGCGCCTCGTGCGCGGCCCGCTCGGCGGCCTCCAGCTCCCGGATCGCCGGGCGCAGGGCCTCCAGGCGGGACTCGAGGGCCTTGACGTCCCCGAGCATCTTGCGCTCGGCCACCTGTTCCGCGAGGTGCTCGACCGTGGTCAGCATGTCCGCCGAGGGGGCTCCCGCGGCCACCCGCTGCTCGAGCAGGGCCACCTGCGCCTCGGCGTCGTCGAACTTCCGGGCGAAGTAGCCCAGTGCCTCGTCCTCGGTCGCGTCCGGGAACTGCCCGCAGAGGACCTCCTCGCCGTCCACGACGACGTAGACGTGACCGTCCTCGGTGACCCGTCCGAAGGCGCGGGCACGGGCGACGGACTCCGGGGAGGCGAGGGCGGGCGCCGCCGTCGACGGAGCCGCCGCCGGTGCGGCCGGGGGCGCGGGCGGGCGGCCCGTCGCGGGTGCCGGGGCCGGTGCACCGGGTCGAGGGGCGCCCGGTCTCGGGGCCCCCGGCTTCGGTCCGGCCCCCGGCGTGGGGCCCGGGGTGGGGGCGGGGCGGGGCGTGGGCTGGTCGTCGGATTCGAGACGTTCTGTCACCGCTGGAACTCTTTCGCTCTCGCCGGCGCCGGCTCCGGGCGCGTGCCCGGCGTCGTCGCCCGGCTTCGGACAATCGTCTGCTCCATACTACCGAGGACGTCCCGCCCGGCCGTCGCCCCGACCCGTCGCCCGCCCCGACCGGACGGGGCTTTGGGCCGGGCGGCCGGGGATCTCTAGGATGAGTGCGGAACTTCCGGGCCCGCGCGGGCCCGGCCGTCCAGACGTCCTGTCGCCGATCCACCCCGGTCCGACTCCCGATCCACCTCCGTCCCAGCGCCGATCCACCCGAGGAGCACGTCCCCATGGCCCGCAAGACCTCCCTGTCCGGTTTCCCCGAATGGCTTCCGGAGGAGCGTCTGGTCGAGCTGCACGTCCTCGACGTCCTGCGGGAGACCTTCGAGCTGCACGGCTTCTCGTCCGTCGAGACCCGCGCCGTCGAGACGGTCGGTCAGCTGCTGCGCAAGGGCGAGATCGACAAGGAGGTGTACGTGGTCTCCCGGCTGCAGGAGGACGAGGACTCCGGGCCGGCCGAGCGCGGGAGCGACCAGCTGGCGCTGCACTTCGACCTCACCGTGCCCTTCGCCCGGTACGTGGTGGAGAACAGCGGGCACCTGACCTTCCCGTTCCGCCGCTACCAGATGCAGAAGGTGTGGCGCGGGGAGCGCCCACAGGAGGGCCGCGCCCGTGAGTTCACGCAGGCGGACATCGACGTGGTGGGCGACGGCGCGTTGCCGTTCCGCTACGACGTGGAGATCGCGCTCGTGATGATCGACGCGCTGTCGAAGCTGCCCATCCCGCCGTTCGTGCTGCGCGTCAACAACCGCAAGCTCGCGGAGGGCTTCTACCAGGGCATCGGGCTGCAGGACACCCCCGGGGTGCTGCGCAACATCGACAAGCTCGAGAAGATCGGTCCCGAACGGGTCGCCCAGGCCCTGTGCGACGAGGTCGGCGCCACGCCCGAGCAGGCGCAGGCCGCCCTGCAGCTGGCATCGATCCGCACCGAGGACACGTCCTTCGTCGAGCAGGTCCGGGCGCTCGGCGTGAACACGCAGCTGCTCGAGGAGGGGCTGCGCGAGCTCGCCGAGGTCGTGGGGGAGGCCTCCCGCCGCGCCCCCGGCACGGTGGTGGCCGACCTCTCGATCGCCCGCGGCCTCGACTACTACACCGGCACCGTCTACGAGACCGTGCTCGTGGGCCACGAGCAGCTGGGCTCCGTGTGCTCCGGCGGCCGCTACGAGTCCCTGGCGTCCACCGGCCGGAAGACCTACCCCGGCGTGGGCCTGTCCGTGGGCGTCACCCGGCTCGTCACCCGGATCCTCTCCCAGGGAATGGCGGCGCCCTCCCGGAAGGTTCCCACCGCCGTGCTGGTCTCCCTGGTGGACGAGGAGTCCTGGTCCCAGGCCCAGGACGTGGCTCAGCAGCTGCGTGCCCGCGGCATCGCGTGCGAGGTCTCCGCGAGCGCGGCGAAGTTCGGCAAGCAGATCAAGTACGCCGAGCGCCGCGGCATCCCCTACGTGTGGTTCACGTCCCGCGCGGAGGACGGCTCGCTCGCCCACGAGGTCAAGGACATCCGCTCCGGCGAGCAGGTCCCCGCCGACCCGGCCGACTGGACCCCTCCGGCCGAGGACCTGCGCCCGGTCGTGCGGACCGCCGGTTCCTGACCCGCCCAGTTCCGCCGGGTCCCCATGTTCCGGCTGCTCGGTTCCGCCGAGCCCCCATGTCCTGGTTGCCCGTCTCCTCGAGTTCCCAGTCCCGTTCCGTTTCCCCAGCATTTTTTCTGGGGGATTGCCACGGGACTGGGGACTCGGCATGAGTGGCACCGAGTGACTGGGGATTCGGCATGGGTCGTGCCGCGTGGTCGGATGTTTACTGGGGGCTCGGCGCGGGGAGGGGCGGGGCCGGGGTCAGCGCCGCCGTGCCAGGACCAGCGCGCGGCCGGACAGGCCCACGGCGAAGACACCGAGCATGGTCAGCACGGACGGCCACGGCAGCGTGCACGCCAGGACCGCGCAGCCGGCCAGCCCGATGGCGTTGACCGCCCGCGGCGCCCAGCCCGGGCGCTGCTCCAGCGTGAGCGCCGAGAGGTTGGCCAGCGCGTAGTAGACGAGCACTCCGAAGCTCGAGAACCCGATCACCGTGCGCACGTCGCCGACCAGGACGAGCACCACCACGATCCCCGCCACGGCGAGCTCCGCGGCCCACGGCACCCGCTGCCGCCGCGACACCGCGGCCAGCGGCCCCGGGAGGTCACGCCCGCGGGCCATGGCCAGTGCGGTGCGCGAGATCCCGGCGACCAGCGCCAGCAGCGCTCCCAGGGTGGCCAGGGCGGCGGCCGCGGTGACGACGACGGCGCCCGCGGCCGCCGGCCCGGGCGCCCAGCCGGCCTCCCGCACAACCGTCAGCAGCGGGGCGGTCGCCGCCGCCAGCCGGTCGACCCCCAGGAAGCGCAGCAGTCCGAGACCGAGCAGCCCGTAGAGCACCAGCGTGCCGGCCAGCGCGCCCAGCACCGCGCGGGGGATGGTGCGTGCCGGGTTCCGGACCTCCTCGCCCATCGTGGCCACCCGAGCGTAGCCGGCGAAGGCGAAGAAGAGGATGCCCGCCGCCGGCAGCACGCCCCACGCGCTGCCGTCCCACACCGTGCCGTCCCACACCGTGCCGTTCTGCAGCGCGCCCTTTCCCGTGGAGGACCCGTCCGGACCCGGGCCGCCGGTGGCGGGACCGGTGCCCCAGAACAGCACCCCGACCACGGCCAGCAGGACCACCAGCACGGGGGCGACCAGCAGCCTCGTCAGCCGGGCGGTGCGGGTCACCCCGCCGAGGTTCACCGCCGTGAGAGCGAGGACGGCGGCCACGGCGAGCAGCCGCGCCCCGGCGTCGTCGGCCCCCGTGAGCTCCGCGGCGTACAGGCCGAAGGTCAGCGCCATCGCCGCCGCGGACGCGGTCTTGCCGGTCACGAAGCCCCAGCCGGCCACGAACCCCGGCCACGGCCCCAGCTGCCGGTTCGCGTACAGGTAGGTGCCGCCGGAGGCGGGGTGGACAGCGGCCAGCTGGGCGGTCGAGGTCGCGTTGCACCACGCGACCACCGCGGCCAGCAGCAGGGCCGGCAGCAGCCACGGTCCGGCGAGGGCCGCGGCCGGGGCGAAGGCCACGAACACCCCTGCCCCGACCATCGAGCCCACGCCGATCACGGTCGCGTCGAGGGTGCCCAGGCGGCGGGCCAGGGCCGGGTGGTCGGGGGAGGTGCTCATGGGGCTCCTGTCGTCGTCCCGGTGCCGGAAGGGCGGGCTGTAAACTCGTCCCCGGAACGAGAGTAGGGGCCCCGGGTGAAGCCTGGGGAAACGCGCGAGGAGCGCGGCCCCGTCCGCACCTCCCGAACAACGAAGGGTTTTTCAGTGCTGCGCACCCACAACCTCGGCGCCCTGCGCGCCGAGCACATCGGAGAGACCGTCACGCTGGCCGGCTGGGTCGGCCGGCGCCGCGACCACGGAGGGGTGGCCTTCCTGGATCTGCGCGACGCCTCCGGGGTCGCCCAGATCGTGGTGCGCGACGAGGCGGACTTCCACCACCTGCGCAACGAGTTCGTGCTGCAGGTCACCGGCACCGTGGAGCGCCGCCCCGAGGGCAACGAGAACCCGGCCCTGGCGACCGGCGAGGTCGAGGTCATGGCCGGGACCGTGACCGTGCTCAACACCGCGGCCGCGCTGCCCTTCCAGATCGACGAGCACGTGGAGGTCGGGGAGGACGCCCGGCTGCGGCACCGCTACCTGGACCTGCGCCGGCCCGAGCCGGCCCGCATCATGCGCCTGCGCTCCGACGCCAACCGGGTGGCCCGCGAGATGCTGCACGAGGACGGGTTCACCGAGGTCGAGACGCCCACGCTGACCCGCTCCACCCCCGAGGGCGCCCGCGACTTCGTGGTCCCGGCCCGCCTGGCCCCGGGCTCGTGGTACGCCCTGCCGCAGTCCCCGCAGCTGTTCAAGCAGCTGCTGCAGGTCGGCGGGATCGAGAAGTACTACCAGATCGCCCGCTGCTACCGGGACGAGGACTTCCGCGCGGACCGCCAGCCCGAGTTCACCCAGCTCGACATCGAGGCCTCCTTCGTGGAGCAGGACGACGTCATCGCCCTCGGCGAGCGCATCGTGGCCGCCCTGTGGAAGCTCGTCGACGTGGAGATCCCCACCCCGATCCGCCGGATGACCTACGCCGAGGCGATGGCGAAGTACGGCACCGACAAGCCGGACCTGCGCTTCGGCCTCGAGCTGACCGAGCTGACCGAGTACTTCCGGGACACCACCTTCCGCGTGTTCAAGGCCCCCTACGTGGGCGCCGTGGTCATGCCCGGCGGGGCCTCGCAGCCGCGCCGCACCCTGGACGCCTGGCAGGAGTGGGCCAAGCAGCGCGGGGCCAAGGGACTGGCCTACGTGCTGGTCGGCGAGGACGGCACCCTGACCGGGCCGGTGGCCAAGAACATCACCGAGGCCGAGCGCGAGGGCCTCGCCGCCGCGACCGGAGCGCAGCCCGGGGACTGCATCTTCTTCGGCGCCGGCGAGCAGAAGTCCTCCCGCGCCCTGCTGGGGGCGGCCCGCGTGGAGATCGGCCACCGCACCGGGCTGATCGACGAGGACGCCTGGGCGTTCGTGTGGATCGTCGACGCACCCCTGTTCGAGTCCGCGGCCGAGGCCGTGCAGTCCGGCGACGTCGCCGTGGGCACCGGGCAGTGGACCGCGGTGCACCACGCGTTCACCTCGCCCAAGCCGGAGTTCCTGGACAGCTTCGACCAGGACCCCGGGTCGGCGCTGGCCTACGCCTACGACATCGTCTGCAACGGCAACGAGATCGGCGGCGGCTCCATCCGCATCCACCAGCAGGACGTGCAGCGGCGGGTCTTCGAGGTCATGGGCATCGGCCGCGAGGAGGCGGACGAGAAGTTCGGCTTCCTGCTCGAGGGCTTCAAGTACGGCGCGCCCCCGCACGGCGGCATCGCCTTCGGCTGGGACCGCGTGGTCGCCCTGCTGGCCGGGACCGACTCCATCCGCGAGGTCATCGCGTTCCCGAAGACCGGCAACGGCTACGACCCCCTGACCGCCGCGCCGGCGCCGATCACCCCGCAGCAGCGCAAGGAGGCCGGGGTGGACGCCAAGCCCGAGACCACGTCCGGCGGCAAGCCCGGTGCCCAGGCGCAGCCGGAGACCCGGGGGATGACGCCGGTCGAGGCCTGATCCGTCGGCGGTGCCCGCGCGGGGGCCGGGTCCGGTCGTGCACGACGACGGGGCCCGGCCCCTGAGCGTGCCGTCGCGGTCGCGCAGGCGCGGTCGAGCACGGCGCCGGGGACCCGGCCCGCGTCCGGTCCCGCCCGGACGCACCCGGGCGAACAGGTCCGGGCGGGCAAATTCAGTCGAGCAGGCTCTCCAGATGCGGGGTGCGCTCGTTCGCGCCCGGCAGCGGCTCGCGGCCGCGGCCCAGGAGGAACCACAGCGGGACCACGAGCAGCGCCAGCGTCAGGCCGGCCCACACCCACGTGGCCGTCAGGGCGTACTCCGCGCCCGTGAGCACGAGGGCCGTGCCCATGAGCGCGGCGCCCACCGCGCCGAGCACCCGCGCCCCGGCGGTCCGTCCGAGCCTCGCGACCGCCGCGCAGGCCAGGCCGTAGTAGAGGGCCACGAGCACCGAGATGATCCCGATCGAGTCGTCGAACAGCGGGCCCGAGAACACCATCCAGGCGGTCGCGACGGCGGCGGTGGACCACGTGGCGAAGGACAGGGACAGGAAGCGGCGCGGCAGGTGCCCGCCGCGGGCCATGGACATCAGGCCGCGGGAGGTGGGGATCATCGTGGTGCCGATGGAGGCGCCCGCGGAGACCGCCACCAGCGCGGCCAGCAGCGGTGAGGCCACCGCCGTCCCCGGGGCGTAGGCCCAGCCGATGACGGCGTAGGCGGTCGCGACCACGGTCAGCGCGATCCACGCCGAGACCCGCGGGGCCCGCTCGGTGGTGGACTCCTCGGTGAGCGAGAACGTGGAGTCCCAGCCCCAGTACAGGAACAGGGCCAGCAGCAGGGCGGCCGCCACGTCCCCGGCCGTCACGCCGGCGCCGGTGGCCAGCTCCGCGGCGCCGTAGAAACCGGTCCACTCCCCGTCCTCGGCCGCCGTGCCGGCCGGCAGGGCCGGGGCGGTGCGCACGGCCCACACCAGCACGCCCACCCCGATCAGCTGCAGCACGGCCAGGACCCACTGCACCGCCGCCGAGACCTTGATCCCCGCCGAGGACACCGCCGCGAAGGCCGCCATCAGCAGGACCGCCACACCGGTGGTGGTCCAGGCACCGGCGCCGATGCCGAGGGCGTAGAGGGCCGAGTCGGCGGTGACCCAGGCCAGGGAGGCGAGCACGAGGGTCGCCGAGAGCCACAGGCCCCAGCCGCCCAGGAACCCGGGGAACGCTCCGTAGGCCTCCCGCGCCCACCGGTAGACGGTGCCCTGGTCCTCGTAGAGCGCGTCCAGGCGGGCGAAGCACGCCGAGACGACCACCATGGGGAGCACGGCGCCGACGAGCACCAGGGGGGTCCAGGCGCCCACGAGGGCGTGGATCAGCCCGACGGTCACCACGGCCGAGTACAGCGGGGCGATCGAGGTGGAGCCGATGACCGCCGAGGTCGTCGTGGAGATCGACCGGGGGAGCAGGTGGGCGGTCACAGCAGACCCTTCTTGTCGACGATGTTCGGGACGAACCGGCACCAGTAGTCGGTGAGCGGGCCGTCGGACTCGCGGATGCCGATCCCCGCCGCGCCGGCCTCGCCGACCACCCAGGAGCCGATGACCGGGTGGTTGGGAGCGCCGTCGGAGCCGGGGAAGTTCCGGATGGGCGTGTACTCCTGCCACACGTCCAGCGGGGAGTCGTGGGGGTGCTCCGCGCGGATCCGCACGTCCCGGGTGTGCATCTCGATGCCGTCCCCCTCGCGGCCGAACACGGGCTTGCGCACCCACTCCTGGAGTCCCTCGGGCCCGTCGGGGTGGGCGGCCAGCAGGTTCTCGTGCCCGGGGAAGCACCGCCACAGGGCCACGAGCAGGAGCTTGTTCGACTGGAACATCTTCCACGGCGGCTCGTACCAGTGGTGCATCAGGGTGGGGTCCTCGAGCACGAACGCCCCGGGAACGTCGTCGACCATGTTCTCCCACGGGTGCAGGGCGAAGATCTCCTCGATCGGGCCCACCACCGCGGGGTCGTCCACGTCCCCGGTCGCGTGCACCCAGCCGCGGGTGCGGGTGTCGTAGCGGACGTCCTCGACGGGCAGCAGGACGGCCCGGTAGCCGGCCTCGGCCGCGGTGTTGGCCAGGACGGCGGCGTTGGCGGCGTCCTCCCCGGACTCCTCCTCGCGGGTGTAGGCCACGTGCAGCGTCTTCGTGGCCGAGTAGGGCAGCCGCTGCCGCCACCGCTCCACGAGCATGGGCCACAGGCCGTTGAGCTGGTCGAACTCCGGGTGCTCCTCGCCCAGGCCCGGGTACATCGCCTCGACGCGGCTCCACTGGCAGATGGCGCCCTCCACCAGACCGGTGGGGGTGTCGCCGTTGAGCTCGAGCATCTTGGGCGGGCCCGTCCCGTCCCAGGCCAGGTCGAAGCGGCCGTAGATCGACGGCTCGCGCAGCCGCAGGGAGTGCTGCGCCAGCTCGAAGGCCGCCTCCGACAGGCCCAGGGTGCCCAGCGCGCCGGTGGCCAGGTACCGTGCGGCCTCGGCGCACATCTTGTGCAGGCCGTCGGTGACGGACTCGAGCTCGTCCACCTCGGCGGGGGAGAACACGTAGGCGGCGGTCTCGTTCCAGTAGGAGAAGCGCCGGCCGTCGGGCCGTTCGGTGAGGGCGTAGGTGAGCCCCTCGTCGCGGACGGTCCGCTCCCAGCCGGGGCGCGGCGCCAGGCCGTCGATCCGCCGCATCAGGAGCCCCAGCCGCTCTTCGAGCCGCCGAAGCCGCGCGAGACCCCCGACTTGCCCACGGCCGTCCCGTCCCGGGGCAGACCGCGCGCCACGGTGGCCGAGGCCGGCGGGCGGCCGGTCGTGTAGCCCGCCGAGCTCGGCACGGGCGAGCCGACGGCCGGGACGGGCACGGCGCGGCCGGAGCTCATCAGCACCCACATCGGGAAGAAGCCGACGCCGCCCCGCTGCACGGTGTCGTCGTCGCACTGCTCCTCGTCGACCCGGACGGGCTCGGCCCCGCCCTGCCCGTCGGGGTCCTCGACGCAGATCCGGGCGTAGTCGGAGTCGACCTCCTGGACGTCCTGGGCCTCCTGGCCGCAGCCGGTCAGGGCGATCGTCAGGGCGCCGATCGAGGCGGCGGCCATGGTCCGGGAGGAGGGGCGGGACGGCATGCTGGGCCTTCCGGGGCGGAAGCGGCACGAGGCCGCTCGGAGCGGACGGGACGAACGGACGAACGGACGAACAGCAGCGAACGACCGGAACAGCAGCGAACGACCGGAACGGACGCGTGCGCTGCCGCGGGCCTGCACCTGTTCCTCCGAGGGTACGGCGTCCGGGGCGGTCCGGAGGCCGTCCGGGCCGCCCCGGGCCGCGCCCTCCCGTCACCTCGTCGGGAGGGCCGGCGGGGTGCGACGGTGGCGAGGGACGGCGGAGTGGGCTTCGGGCTGGGACGCCGGGCTGGGACGGCGGGGTGGGACGGCGGGCTGGGCCGGCGGTGCGACGGCGCCACCGGGCGCAACATCGGCCCTGCCGCCGATGCGCCGCAGTATGCTTCGGTCACCTCCGGGGACGCGACCCGCCCGACCGGCCGGACCCGGTCCCCGCCGGCACCACCCCAGGGGGGCCCATGAGCCGTGATCCCGCCTCCGCCCGCGCCGCGCTGCTCGGCGCCGGGACGTGGTTCGCCGAACTCGTCGAGGAGCTGCGCCCGCACCACTGGACGCGCCCGGGCCTGGGCTCCTGGGACGTCCGGGCGCTGGTCGGCCACACCCACCGTGCGCTCGTCACGCTCGGCGACTACCTTCTGGTCCCCGCCGAGGACGAGACCTGCACCGGGGTGGCGCAGTACTACGCGCTCGCCGCCGCGGCCGCGGACCCCGCTCAGGTCGCGACCCGGGGCGTCGCCGCCGGCCGGGACCTGGGCCGGCACCCGGGCGCCGCCGTCCGGGCATCGCTGGACCGGGCGCAGGACGCCCTGGCGCAGGTGCCGCTCGAGGAGGACCCCCTGATCCGCACCGTGGTGGGCGGCACCCGGCTGCGCGCCTACGTGCCCACGCGCACCTTCGAGCTGGCCGTGCACGGCCTGGACGTCGCAGCGGCCTGCGGGCTGGACCGGTCGCCCCCGGACCACGTCCTGGCCGACGCCGGGCAGACCGTGCTCGAGATCGCCGCGGGAGGCGGGCACCTCCCCGGGATCCTGCTGGCGCTCACCGGCCGGCGGCCGCTGCCCCCGGGGTTCTCGGTCCTGGCCTGAACCGTCCTCGCCTCGTCGGCGAGGGCTCCGCCACCAGGGTGCTCGGCCGGACCGTGGGCCGCCCGGCCGTCATGAGGACGGGGCCGTCCGCGGTTCCCGGCCGGCCGGTGCCTGTGGTGGACTGGAGCGCATGCGCATCGTTCTGCAACGGGTGGCCCGTGCCGCCGTGACCGTCGGGGGAGACGTCGTGGGGACGATCGGGGGACCCGGCCTGGTGGCCCTGGTGGGCATCACGCACGACGACGACGCCGCAACGGCCACGAAGCTCGCCGAGAAGACCTGGACGCTGCGGCTGCTGGAGGGGGAGCGGTCCTGCGCCGACCTCGGCGCCCCCGTGCTCGCGATCAGCCAGTTCACGCTCTACGGCGACGCCCGCCGGGGCCGGCGCCCCTCGTGGTCGGCGGCGGCGCCCGGCCCGGTCTCGGAGCCGCTGTTCGAGGCCTACGTGCAGGCGCTGCGGGAGCTCGGCGCGCGCGTCGAGACGGGCCGCTTCGGGGCCGCGATGCAGGTGGAGCTCGTCAACGACGGCCCCTTCACCCTGGTCCTGGACAGCGCCGAGCTGGAACGGCCCCGCCGGGGCTGAGACCGGCCCGGCGTGCCCGGGCCCCGGCGCGGGCCGTCAGATCGGCGTGCGGGGAGCGGCCGCCTCGGAACCCGACTCCTCCCGGGCCCTGCGCTGCCGGGCACGGTCGAGCCTCGTGATGACGGGTCCCGCGGTCATCCCGTGCAGCAGGATCGACGCGACGATCACCAGCCCAACGATGCGCCACAAAGCCTGGTCCTCCGCGGTGAACTCCCCCTCCGACAGGGCGTAGCCGAGGTAGTAGATCGAGCCGATGCCGCGCACGCCGAAGAACGCGATGACGCCGCGCTCCCACGGGCCCGTCCGGCCGCCCGTCAGGCTGATCCACGCGGCGAGGGGGCGCACCAGCAGCAGGAAGGCCGCCGCGACGAGGACCTCCCGCCAGGTGATCCCGACGAGCAGACCCCGGGCCACGGCACCGCCCAGGAGCACGAGCACCACCACGGTGAGCAGCCGCTCGAGCTGCTCGATGTAGCTGTGCAGGACGCCGTGGGCACCGTGCACCCGCTCGCCCGCCCGGATGGTCACCGCGCACACGAACACGGCGACGAAGCCGTAGCCCTCGAACATCTCGGCCAGACCGTAGGTGAGGAACGTGGCCGCGAGGGCCACGAACCCCTCGGTCTGCGCTGCCGTGCGGACGCTCTCCAGCGGGGAGCGCAAGAAGAGTCGTCTCAGGAGCAGCCCGACCAGGACGCCGAACAGACAGCCGACGGCGATCCGCCAGGACACGTCCACGGCGAGGAAGTGCGGCAGCCACGCGCCGGGGTCGGTGCCCACGACGCTCAGGGCGATGGCGAGGTAGACGAAGGGGAAGGCCAGACCGTCGTTGAGGCCCGCCTCGGAGGTGAGCCCGAACCGGACCTCGTCCTCTCCGTCGAGGTCGTCCTGCGCCTGCGAGGGCTCTGCGACCTGCACCTCGGAGGCCAGGACCGGGTCGGTGGGAGCCAGTGCCGCGGCCACGAGCACGGCGCCGGCCGCGCTCAGTCCCAGCACCGACCACCCGAGCAGGGCCGCCCCGAGCAGGCTCAGGGGCATGGCGATCCCCAGGAGCCGCCAGGTCGTGGCCCACCGCCGGAGCCCCAGGGGACGGTCCAGCGCCAGCCCGGCACCCATCAGCGAGACGATCACGCAGACCTCGCTCAGATGCACGGTGACGTTGCTGTAGGCGACCGGGTCCGGGTCGGGCAGTCTGTCGGCCAGCGAGAAGATCACCGCCCCGGCGGCCAGGAACAGCATGGGCACCGACAGCGGGGCCCGCATGAGCAGACGGGGCAGCAGGGCGGCCGCGAACACGGCCAGCCCGGCGGCGGCGAAGAGCAGACTCGGGGGTTCGAACACCGGAACCTCATCCCTGGAACGGTCGGGCAGAACTCTCGTGGGTCCGCGCCGCGGCGGCCGCCGTCGCGGTCGTCGTCGTGCGCAGTGCGCCCGTCGGTAACCCGACGTGATCAGCGTGCTGAGCATACGCTGGTCCCCCCACCTCCGACAGGCCCCGAGGGCGACGGGCGCTAGCCTGAGGAGGTGACCGGCTCCCTCTTCGACGACCTCGACGCCCCCGACCCCGGCTTCCCTGCTCCCGGGGACGAGGGGGACCGCGCCGACCGCCCCGCCGGCTGGGCGCGGCGGTCCCGGGCGCCGCTGGCGGTGCGGATGCGCCCGCGCCGGCTCGACGAGATCGTGGGCCAGCAGCACCTGCTCAGGCCCGGGTCCCCGCTGCAGGTCCTGGCCGGGGAGGACCGGGGCCCGGCGGGGCCGTCGTCGATCGTCCTGTGGGGCCCCCCGGGCACCGGCAAGACGACCCTGGCCCACGTGATCGCCCGCGGGGTGTCCCGGAAGTTCGTGGAGCTCTCCGCCGTCACCGCCGGCGTCAAGGACGTGCGGAAGGTGATGGACGAGGCGCTCACCGACCGGGACCTGCACGGGCGCACCACGGTGCTGTTCCTCGACGAGATCCACCGCTTCACCAAGGCCCAGCAGGACGCGCTGCTGCCGGGGGTCGAGAACCGGTGGGTGGTGCTCGTGGCGGCCACCACGGAGAACCCGTCCTTCTCGGTGATCTCCCCCCTGCTCTCGCGCTCGCTGCTGCTGACGCTGCAGCCGCTGGAACGGGCCGACATCGCGGCGCTGCTCGACCGCGCCGTCGCCGACCCCCGGGGCCTCAACGGCGAGGTGGAGCTCTCCGCCGAGGCGCGCGAGCACCTGCTGGACCTGTGCGGCGGGGACGCCCGCAAGGCGCTGACCTCCCTCGAGGCCGCCGCCGGGGTCGCCCTGTCGAAGCGGCCGGGACCCGGCGACGCGCCGGACGGCGCGGGCGCCGACGGGGCGCAGGAGGACGCGGGCGACGACGGGGCCGCGGGGCGGCCGGTCCCCGTGCTCACCCGCGAGCACGCCGAGGAGGCCCTCGACCGGGCCGCGGTGCGCTACGACAAGAACGGCGACCAGCACTACGACGTGGTCAGCGCGTTCATCAAGTCGATCCGCGGCTCCGACGTGGACGCCGCGATGCACTACCTCGCCCGGATGATCGAGGCGGGCGAGGACCCGCGGTTCATCGCCCGCCGGCTCATCATCTCCGCGTCCGAGGACATCGGCACGGCGGACCCCACCGCGCTGCTGACCGCGGTCGCGGCCGCCGACGCCGTCCAGCTCATCGGCATGCCCGAGGGCAGGATCCCGCTGGCCCAGGCCGTGGCGCACCTGGCGACCGCCCCGAAGTCCAACGCCGCCTACACGGCGATCGACGAGGCCATCGCCGACGTCCGCAGGGGCCGGGCCGGGCCCGTGCCCCTGCACCTGCGGGACGCGCACTACCCCGGGGCCGGCCAGCTCGGCCACGGCCGCGGCTACGTGTACTCCCACGACGAGCCCAACGGGGTCGCCGCCCAGCAGTACCCGCCCGACGAGCTGGTCGGCACCGACTACTACCGGCCCACCGAGCACGGCCGCGAGCGCGACATCGCCCACCGCCTGGAGATCCTGCGGGGCATCGTCCGGGGCCGCTGACGGGCGTGCTCAGCGGCCGAACAGGTGGCGCACCACCGACGCGGCCGTGCGCTCGTCGATGAGCAGGTCCGTGACCACGCCCGCCCGCAGGGCGCCGACCACGCCCGGCACCTTGTGGTCCCCGGCGACCACGCACAGCCGGCGCGGGATCCGCCGCAGCTCCATGGGGGTCGGCCCGCTGGCCCGGCGGTTGTACTCGATGTCGGCGTACGTCCCGTCCTCCCGCAGGAAGACCGTGCACACGTCGCCGACCACCCGGTGCGCGGACAGCTCCCGGAGCCCGTCCTCCGGCAGGTAGCCGCTGCTGTAGACCTGCGAGATCATCGGGCCGCGGAACGCGCCCACGCTGAACACGGCGAGGTCCGCCGCATTGCGCGCGGCGAGCACCCGGCGCACCGACGACTCCTGCCACATCAGCGTCCGGGTCTGCTCGTTGTCGAAGAACGCGGGGGTCGGGAAGGGCAGCAGGGCGGCCCCGAAGGCCGTCGACATCTGCCCCAGCAGCGCCGAGGACTGCGCCGTCCCCGTGGACCGGGCGCTGACGGCGCCGTTCATCTGCACCACGACGGCGTCCCGCGTCACCTTGGGCTGCAGGTGCGCCGCGATCGCCGAGGCCGTGGTCCCCCAGGCGACCGCCAGGGTCATCCCGTCCCCGAACCAGTCACCGAGCAGCCCGGCCGCGGCCCGGGCCACGGACTCCAGCCGCTGCGGCTCCGTGGCCGTGCGCGGCGTGCCCGCCACGTGCACCGTGACCCCGAACGCCTCCCGCAGCCGGCGCGCGAGGTCGTGTCCCGCGTCCGGGGGAGCGGAGAGGCTGATCCGCACGATGCCCCGCTCCCGGGCCGCCTGCAGCATCCGCGAGACCGTGGGACGGGAGACCCCGAACCGATCCGCCACCGCATCCATCGTCATGCCCTGGACGTAGTACAGCTCCGCCGCGTGGTGGAGCTCGGCATCACCGTGCATGTGCACCTCCATGTCTTGCACGTCCGTTCATTTGCTTTGAGCATAGGTGCAATCCGCGACAGAGTGTGATGCAGAGCACGTTACCCGCCCGAAACCACACGCCCCGAGGAGTTCCCCACCATGGCCCATCCCACCCTCTCCCGCACCGAGCGCGACCGGGCGCTCGCCGAGCTCTCCGACGGCCCCGAGCTCGACGTCCTCGTCGTCGGCGGAGGCATCACCGGGGCCGGCATCGCCCTGGACGCCGCGACCCGCGGCCTGCGCACGGGCATCGTCGAGGCCCAGGACTGGGCCGGCGGGACCTCGCAGTGGTCCTCCAAGCTCGTCCACGGCGGCCTGCGCTACCTCCAGCAGCTCGACTTCAAGCTCGTCTCCGAGGCCCTGCGCGAGCGGGAGCTGCTGCTGGACTACCTCGCCCCCCACCTGGTCAGGCCGGTGCCGTTCCTCTACCCCCTCACCCACCGCTTCTGGGAGCGGCCCTACGTGACCGCCGGCATCGGCCTCTACGACGCCATGGCCCACATCGGCGCGAAGGTCGCGACCCTGCCCCTCCAGCGCCACTACGGCTTCAAGGGCGTCCAGCGCGTCTTCCCGGACATCAAGCCGGGCTCCATGGTGGGCGCGGTCAAGTACTGGGACGGCCAGGTCGACGACGCCCGCCTGGTCCTGACCATCGTGCGCACGGCCGTGCGCTACGGCGCGCTCGCCGCCAGCCGCACCCGGGCCGTGGCCTTCCCCGAGGACGAGAGCGGCCGGGTGCTGGGCGCCACCGTGCGCGACCTCGAGACCGGGGCGGAGCACACGGTGCGGGCGAGGACCGTCATCGCGGCCACCGGCGTGTGGACCGAGCAGACCCAGGACCTCGCCCACGCCGAGGGCGGGCTCAAGGTGCTGGCCTCCAAGGGCATCCACATCATCGTGCCGCGGGAGCGGATCCGCGGCGAGAGCGGGCTCATCCTGCAGACCGAGAAGTCCGTGCTGTTCATCATCCCGTGGGAGCGCTACTGGATCATCGGCACCACGGACACCCCGTACCACCACGACCTCGAGAACCCGGTGGCCACCGGGGAGGACATCGACTACGTCATCGACCACGCCAACGTGGTCCTCGACCGCCCGCTCACCCGCGAGGACGTCATCGGCACCTACGCGGGCCTGCGCCCCCTGCTGCAGCCGGGCACCAAGAAGGGCGGTGACGACCAGTCCACCAAGATCTCGCGGGAGCACACCGTCACGGAGGTCGCTCCCGGGCTGATCTCGATCGCCGGCGGCAAGCTGACGACCTACCGGGTGATGGCCCAGGACGCGGTGGACCTCGCACTGGGCGACGAGCGCGCCGCCCAGCTGCCGTCCGTGACCGACCGCACGCCCCTGCTGGGCGCCGACGGCTACCTCGCGCTGAGCCGTCAGGCCGGGACCCTGGCCGCCCGGCACGACTGGAGCGAGGAGCGGGTCGCGCACCTGCTCGGCCGCTACGGGTCCGGGATCTCCGAGATCGTGGAGCTGGTCGAGGACCGCCCCGACCTGGGCCGCCCGCTGGAGGGTGCCCCCGCCTACCTGCGGGCGGAGATCGTGCACGCCTGCAGCCACGAGGGCGCGCTGCACCTCGAGGACGTCTACGACACCCGCACCCGGCTCACCTGGGAGCAGGAGCGCCACGGGCTCGACGCGGTCGAGGAGATCGCCGACCTCGCCGCCGGGGCGCTCGGCTGGGACGAGCGCCGGCGCGCGGCGGAGGTCGAGGCCTACCGGGTCCGCTGCGCGGCGGAGGACGCCGCCGCGGGGACCGCGGACGACACCGCGGCGGCGGCCGCACGGGCCGCGGCACCCGACGTCCTGGAACTCGTGCACCGCGCCGGTTCCTGAGCGTCCCACCCGCTCCACCGCTCGCCACCCGCACCACCACGTCCCGGCCGTCCCCGAACGGACGACCGGCCCACCCGGTCCGCACCAGCGGTCCGCACCACCCAGTCCGCACCACCCGAGGAGTTGCAGTGCTGTCGATGTCGAACGTCGTGGCCCAGGCCGTCGTGCCTGCCGTGCCGATCCCCCTGTCCACCGTGTTCTGGTCCGAGGTCGCGGGCACCGCGATGCTGCTGCTGCTCGGCTGCGGCGTCGTCGCCAACGCCGTGCTGCCGAGGACCAAGGGGCTCGGCGGCGGGTTCCTGATGATCAACTTCGGCTGGGGCCTCGCCGTGTTCGCCGGTGTCTTCGTGGCCTACCAGTCCGGCGCCCACATCAACCCCGCCGTGACCGTGGGCCTGTGGGCCAGCGGGGCCGAGGAGTACGCCCCCGGCGTGGCCGTCACCCTGGTCAGCACGCTCGTCTACTTCGCCGGGGAGCTCCTCGGCGGCGTCCTGGGCGCGGTCCTCGCGTTCCTGGCCTACAAGAAGCACTTCGACGAGGACATCGAGGGGGAGGAGGTCCTCGGGGAGACGAAGCTCGCCGTGTTCTCGACCGGACCGGCCGTGCGCTCCTACGGCTGGAACGTGGTCACCGAGGTGATCGGCACGTTCGTCCTGGTCGCGGTGATCCTGCTCTTCGGCAACACCCCGTCCGAGCTCGGCCCGCTGGCCGTGGCCCTGCTCGTGGTCGGCATCGGCGCGAGCCTCGGCGGGCCCACGGGCTACGCCATCAACCCCGCCCGTGACCTCGGGCCCCGCATCGCCCACGCCTTCCTGCCGATCCGCGGAAAGGGCACCAGCGACTGGGGCTACGCCTGGGTCCCGGTCGTGGGCCCGATCCTCGGCGCCCTGCTCGCCGGCGGCTTCTACCAGCTCTACGCCAACCCGCCGGCCTGACGCCCGCACCCGTCCGGCACCGACCGGACGGTCCCGAACCCCACCCGGAAGTCACGAGAACACCCCGAAGTCACGACAACACCACGAAGTGAGGTACCACCCATGAGCACCGACACGAAGTACGTCATGGCCATCGACCAGGGCACCACGAGCTCGCGCGCGATCATCTTCGACAAGCAGGGCAACATCGTCAGCACGGGCCAGCTGGAGCACCAGCAGATCTTCCCGCGCGCCGGGTGGGTCGAGCACGACCCCCTGGAGATCTGGCTCAACGTCCGCAAGGTCGTCGCGGAGGCGGAGGCCAGCTCGGAGGTCAACGCCCGCGACATCGCCGCCGTGGGCATCACCAACCAGCGCGAGACCACCGTGGTCTGGGACCGCACCACCGGCAAGCCGGTCTACAACGCCATCGTCTGGCAGGACACCCGCACCCAGGCGCTCGTCGAGGAGTTCGCCGGGGACGCCGGCACGGACCGGTACAAGGACCGGGTGGGACTTCCGCTGGCGAGCTACTTCGCCGGACCCAAGGTCACCTGGATCCTCGACAACGTCGAGGGCGCCCGCGAGGCCGCCGAGCGCGGGGACCTGCTGATGGGCACCACCGACTCCTGGCTGGTCTGGAACATGACCGGGGGCGTCGACGGCGGGGTGCACGTCACCGACGTCACCAACGCCTCCCGCACGATGCTCATGAACCTCGAGACCCTGGACTGGAACCCGGAGATCTGCGCCGACATGCGCATCCCCATGTCGATGCTGCCCGAGATCCGCTCCTCCTCCGAGGTCTACGGCAAGGGGCGCACCCGCGGCTTCCTCAAGGACGTGCCGATCTCCGGGATCCTCGGGGACCAGCAGGCCGCCATGTTCGGGCAGGCGTGCTTCGAGAAGGGCATGGGCAAGAACACCTACGGCACCGGCAGCTTCGTGCTCATGAACGTGGGCACCGAGGTGGTGCACTCGCAGAACGGGCTGCTGAGCACGGTCTGCTACAAGATCGGCGACCAGGACGCCGTCTACGCCCTCGAGGGCTCGATCGCCGTGACCGGGTCCCTGGTCCAGTGGCTGCGCGACAACCTCGGCATCATCTCCTCCGCGCCGGAGGTCGAGCCGCTGGCGGCCTCCGTGGAGGACAACGGCGGGGCCTACTTCGTGCCGGCCTTCAGCGGCCTCTTCGCCCCGCACTGGCGCCCGGACGCCCGTGGCGCCCTCGTGGGGCTGACCCGCTACGTGAGCAAGGCCCACATCGCCCGCGCGGCCCTCGAGGCGACCGCGTACCAGTCCCGCGAGGTCGTGGACGCCATGAACGCCGACGCCGGCGTGGACATCACCGAGCTGAAGGTGGACGGGGGCATGACGGCCAACGAGCTGCTCATGCAGTTCCAGGCCGACCAGATCGGCGTGCCGGTCATCCGTCCGCGGGTCACCGAGACCACCGCCCTGGGTGCCGCCTACGCGGCGGGGATCGCCGTCGGCTTCTGGTCCGGGACGGACGAGGTGACCGCGAACTGGTCCGAGGACACCCGCTGGGAGCCCGCCATGGCGGACGACCGCCGCGAGAAGCTCTACCGCAACTGGCAGAAGGCCGTCACGAAGTCCCTGGACTGGGTGGACGAGGACGTCGACTGACACCGGCCGGCGCCGGCCCCTCGGCGGGGCCGGGCCGGAGCGCCGCCCGGGACGCCCGGGCGGCGCTCCGCCGTGTCCGCGGGCCCGGACCGCGCGAGGGCGGGCGCCGGACGCCCGGGGCGGGGGAGCGCGACCGCCCCGGGCACGCTATAGTGGGATGTCGGCCGGCAAGGCCCGTGCTCCCGCACGCCCGGCGCACCGCCTCAACCACGGTGCGCGGCGCGCGGTCACGGCGCTTGTAGGACCGGAGGATTGCGGCTGATCCTCACCTCTCCGGCGGGACCGATCCCGTCCTCGGAGGCCGGACCGAACAGAACACGCTCCCCCCGCACCGGACGACGGACGGGGGAGGGCACCGCATTGTGAAAGGTAAACGTGGCTAACAACACGCGTGCGCGCCGCCAGGTGCGCAAGTCCCGCGCCCTCGGGATCGCCCTGACCCCGAAGGCCGAGAAGTACTTCGAGCGCCGTCCCTACGGCCCCGGCGAGCACGGCCGTGCCCGCCGCAAGGCCGACTCGGACTACGCCGTCCGTCTGCGCGAGAAGCAGCGTCTCCGGGCGCAGTACAACATCCGCGAGAAGCAGATGCACATCGCCTACGTCGAGGCCAAGCGCCAGGAGGGCCAGACCGGTGAGAACCTGGTCGCCCTGCTGGAGTCCCGCCTCGACGCCCTGGTCCTGCGCTCGGGCTTCGCCCGCACCATGGCCCAGGCCCGCCAGATGGTCGTGCACCGCCACATCCTGGTGGACGGCCAGCGGGTGGACCGCCCCTCCTTCCAGGTCAAGGAGGGCCAGCTGATCCACGTGCACGCCAAGTCGGAGAAGATGGTGCCCTTCCAGGTCGCCGCCGCCGGCGCCCACCAGGCCGTGCTGCCCGACACCCCGGGCTACCTCGACGTGCAGATCGAGAAGCTGCAGGCCAAGCTGGTGCGCAAGCCCAAGCGCGCCGAGGTCCCCGTGACCTGCGAGGAGCAGCTCGTCGTGGAGTACTACGCCCGCATGGCCTGATCCTGCGGGCTCCCGCTCCCGGGCAACCGGGGGCGGGGCCTTCCCGGCGGAGAGCCCGCGGCGCCTGCGCCGCGGGCTTTCCCGTTCGGTACAGTTGACTCCCGGGCGCCGCGCCGGTGCCCGTCCCCGCACGCCGGGAGCGGTCCTGCCGCCCCGGCCGCTCGACCCGACCAGCAAGGAGCGCGCCGCCCCATGACCGGTGGAGAAATCGCAGGACTGCTCGCCGCGGGGGTGTTCGCCGTGCTGGTGCTCCTGCTCGCGGTGCCGATCCTCAAGCTCGGCAAGGTCTTCGACGAGCTGCGGCTGACGATCCGCTCGCTCAACAACGAGACCGTCCCCCTCATCGACGAGGTCACCCGCACCGTCTCGACCACCAACTCGCAGCTCGAGAAGGTGGACGGCATCACGACCAACGTCTCCGACGCCTCCGCGAACGTCTCCGCGCTGTCCTCCCTGGTGGCCTCCACCGTGGGCCAGCCGCTGATCAAGGTCGCGGCGTTCTCGCACGGGGTGCGCAGGGCCTTCACGGGGGACACCGCCACCGACGGCTCCCACCGCGCCGACCGCTTCGGGCCCGCCGACGAGCAGGGCCCCGGCGCCCCGGGGGAGGACCGGCCATGAGCCTCTGGGGAAAGCTCGTGCTCGTCGCCGCCGGGGGCGTGCTCGGCGCCGCGGCCACGCGGTTCGCCCGCACACCCGGTCAGGACCTCTCCGTGCGGGGGGACCCCGCGCCCGGGCGCAGCTCCCGCGCCGGGGACTGGCGCTCCCGGCTCTACCGCTTCGCCGCCACCGTGCGGGCCGGCATGGACGAGCGCGAGGCCGAGCTGCGCGAGTCCTTCGGCGTGGCCGCGCCCCGGCCGTCGGCCTCCCGCCTGGCCGCCCGGGACTCCGCCCCGCCGGTGATCGACGGCCCCGCCGCCCCCCACGGGCCCACGGCGGACCCCACCGACCCCCCGACCGATCGCGAAGGAAAGCACCGGTAATGCTGTCTCAGGAAATCACCACGCGCTGGCTGGACTACTTCGAAGGCCAGGGCCACACCGTGGTGCCCTCCGCCTCGCTGGTCTCCGCCCAGCCCGGGTCCATGTTCACGATCGCCGGCATGGTGCCGTTCATCCCGTACTTCCTCGGCCAGGAGACCGCCCCCTACAAGCGGGCCACCTCGATCCAGAAGTGCATCCGCACCCTCGACATCGAGGAGGTCGGCAAGACCGCCCGGCACGGCACGTTCTTCCAGATGGCCGGCAACTTCTCCTTCGGCGACTACTTCAAGGAGCGGGCCATCCCCATGGCGTGGGAGCTGCTCACCGGCCCGCTCGCGACGGGCGGCTTCGGGCTCGACCCCGAGCGGCTGTGGGTCACCGTCTACGAGGGCGACGACGAGTCCTACGCGCTCTGGAAGGACACGGTGGGGGTGCCCGCGCAGCGGATCCAGCGGATGGGCCGGGACGAGAACTACTGGGACACCGGCCAGCCCGGACCCGCGGGACCCGACTCCGAGATCTTCTACGACCGCGGCCCCCACTACGGCCGGGAGGGCGGCCCGGCGGTCGACGACGACCGCTACATCGAGATCTGGAACCTCGTGTTCATGCAGTACCAGCGCGGCGCCGGCACGGGCAAGGACTACGAGATCCTGGGCGACCTGCCGGAGCAGAACATCGACACCGGCCTCGGCGTCGAGCGCCTGGCCATGCTCCTCCAGGGCGTCGAGAACTTCTACGAGACCGACCAGGTCCGGCCGGTCCTCGACCGGGCCGCCGAGCTCTCCGGCAGGCGCTACCACGGCTCGGAGAAGCCCGGGGAGGAGGGCTACGACGACGACGTGCGGATGCGCGTGGTCGCCGACCACGTCCGCTCCTCGCTGATGCTCATCGCCGACGGCGTGAGCCCCTCGAACGAGGGCCGCGGGTACATCCTGCGCCGCCTGCTGCGCCGTGCGATCCGCGCGATGCGCCTCATGGGTGTCACCGAGCCCTGCCTGCCCGTGCTGCTGCCCGCGTCCCGCGACGCCATGTGCGGCGTCTACCCCTACGTGGCCGAGGACTTCGAGCGGATCTCCCGGATCGCCTACGCCGAGGAGCGGGCGTTCCTGAAGACCATCGAGTCCGGGACCGCACGCCTCGACGAGGCCGTCGCCGGCGCCCGGCGGCAGGGCCAGGCGGTCTCCGGCGCGGAGGCCTTCGCCCTGCACGACACCTACGGCTTCCCGATCGACCTGACGCTGGAGATGGCCGCCGAGGCCGGGGTCGCGGTCGACGAGACGGCGTTCCGCGGTCTCATGGAGGAGCAGCGCCACCGCGCGCAGCAGGACGCCCGCGCCAAGAAGGGCGCCCACGCGGACCTCTCGGTGTTCCGCCGGCTCGTCGACGAGGGCGGCTCGGTGTTCACCGGCTACACCCGGCTGGGCCACGAGACCGTGCTGCGCGCCCTGCTGCAGGACGGTGCGACCGTCCCCGCCGCGCCGGCGGGGACGCGCGTCGAGGTCGTCCTCGACGAGACGCCCTTCTACGCCGAGGCGGGCGGCCAGGCCGCCGACCGCGGCACGATCAGCGGCGACGGCTTCGTGCTCGAGGTCACCGACGTGCAGCAGCCCGTGAAGGGGCTGTCCGTGCACCAGGCGGTCGTGCGCGAGGGCGAGGCCCTCTCCGGGGCCACGGTGCTCGCCCAGGTGGACGTCGCCCGTCGGCGTGCCGCCGAGGCCGCCCACACCGGCACCCACATCGTCCACGCGGCCCTGCACGACATCCTCGGCCCCGAGGCCGTCCAGCGCGGCTCCTTCAACAAGGAGGGCTACCTGCGCTTCGACTTCGCCTGGGGCGAGGGGCTCGCCGAGGCGCAGCGCCAGGAGATCGAGGAGGTCTCCAACGCGGCGATCCACGCGAACCACGAGGTCGTGACCCAGGAGATGGCCCTCGCCGAGGCCAAGGCCATGGGGGCCATGTCCCTGTTCGGCGAGAAGTACGGGGACCGGGTGCGCGTGGTGGAGCTGAACGGCCCGTGGTCCCGGGAGCTGTGCGGCGGCACGCACGTGGGCGGCACCGCCCAGATCGGCTCCCTCACGCTGCTCACCGAGCAGTCCGTGGGGTCGGGCAACCGGCGCGTCGAGGCGCTGGTGGGCCTGGACTCGTTCCGGCACCTCGCGGCCGAGCGCACCCTCGTGCACCAGCTCACCGACATGCTCAAGGCGCAGTCCTCCGCGGAGCTGCCGGAGCGGCTGGCGGGCACCCTCGAGCGGCTCCGGTCGGCCGAGAAGGAGCTCGCCG